>NZ_JBBIAM010000027.1:0-98442 GCF_054185185.1 Bradyrhizobium sp. UFLA05-153 | reverse complement strand
CAATCAATCAAGGCGGGGTGCGAGATCCCGACGGTCGCTGAGACCTCCCATAAACCTCGCAACGCCCGCCTCGACCCCACCATACGTGAGGCACCCAGACTTACGATCCATACCCCCAGCGAGAAATCGTGGCGCGAGATCGGAGTTAAGAGTCTTCGAACTCAATCCTGTGGTTATGGGCCCCGGGCTCGCGCTGTGCGCGCCCCGGGACGACGATTGAGAGCAATTCACCCGCCGGTCCTTCCCCGCTCTATCCGGCTCGCGCAGTTGGCGCCGGAAAGTCTTCGCGCGAAGACAAGGTAAGGGCTGGATGGTTTCGTGTCCCGGACGCGCTGCAACGCGGAGCGTTGCTGCGCAGAGCCGGGACCCAGACTTGATGTGGCCGAGATGGGCCCCGGCTCAGCAGCGCACCACGCCGCAAGTGCGGCGCGGTGCGCTGCGTCCGGGGCACGAGGTCACCCCCGCGCGGCCCGGTCCTTCTCGTTTTGCGCCTTGATACTCTCGCGGGCGGTGTTCCAGTCGTCGTCGCTCCAGTCGCGGAGCTGGTAGAAATTGCCGCCCATGGCGAGCGCCTGCGCGCCGTCCATGGCGATGGTCTCGCCGTTGATCCAGTCGCAGCCGCCGGAGATCAGGAACACAGCGAGGTTCTGTAGTTCCTCCATGGTGCCGACGCGGCCCATCGGGTTCATCGCCTTGGTGCGGGCGCCGGCCTCATCGCCCGGCTTGATGCGTTTGCTCATGCCCTCGGTTGGAATTTCGCCGGGCGCGATCGTGTTCAGCCGGATGCCGTGGCGGCCCCATTCGGTCGCAAGCGACATCGTCATGGCGTGGATCGCCGACTTGCTCATCGCCGACGGCACGACGTAAGGCGAGCCGTTGCGCACCCAGGTCACGGTGATCGAGACGACGTTGCCCGGCTGCTTCGCGGCGATCCAGCGCTTGCCCACCGCGTGCGTCACGTAGAACGTGCCGTGCATGACGATGTTGGCGACTGCATCGAAGCCGCGCGGCGAGAGCTCTTCCGTGCGCGAGATGAAGTTGCCGGCGGCGTTGTTGATGAGGTCGGTCAGCGCGCCATCGCGAAAGATGTTCTCGATCATCTCCTCGACCGCGAGCGCGTTGCGGATGTCGACCCCGTGGCTGGTGACGCGGCCGCCGTAGAGATCCATCAGCTCGGTCGCGGTCTCGTCGCACACGATCTTGCGCCGGCCACAGATGTGCACCTCGGCGCCGAGCTGGAGAAAGCGCGCCGCCATCGATTTGCCGAGACCGGTGCCGCCGCCGGTCACAAGGATGCGCCGGCCGGCCAGAAGATTTTCCTTGAACATGGCGTTTCCCCTCGGTGGATTTATGAGTTAATTGGTCGATTGACTAAATCCGGCCGCCGCCTTTCTGTAAAGCGGCTGCCGTTCAAGATCAGGGGAGAATTCGTCGATGGAAGAGCGCGTCTCGATTTCGATTTCGGAAGGCGTCGCCGACGTGCGCCTGGTGAGGGCGGACAAGATGAATGCGCTGGATCAGGCGATGTTTCAGGCATTGGTCGACGCAACCGACCGTCTTTCCAAAGAAAAAGGCGTGCGCGCCGTGGTGCTCTCAGGCGAGGGGCGGGCGTTCTGCGCTGGCCTCGACATGGGTCGTTTTGCCGCCATGAAGGAGAAGGGCGGCAACGGAATTCCGGGTGGCGAAAATCGCGATCTCACCGCGCGCACGCACGGCAAGGCGAATTTTGCGCAGCAGGCGGTGTGGGGCTGGCGTCAGCTCCCGGTGCCTGTCATCGCGGCGGTGCATGGCGTCGCCTTCGGCGGCGGCTTCCAGCTCGCGCTCGGCGCCGACATGCGCTTCGTCGCGCCCGATACGCGGATGTCGATCATGGAGATCAAATGGGGCCTCGTGCCCGACATGGCGGGCACGCCGATCCTGGCTTCGCTCGTGCGAGACGACATTCTGCGCGAGCTCACTTACACGGGGCGCATCTTCTCGGCGCAGGAGGCGATGTCATACGGCCTCGCAACGCGTATTTGCGATGATCCGCGCATCGCGGCGCTCGAAGTCGCGCGCGAGATCGCCGGCAAGAGCCCGGATGCGATCCGCGCGGCAAAGCGCATGCTGAATACTCTTTCGGTCGATCCGGCTCCCGCGCTGCTCGCCGAATCCGTCGAGCAGCAAAAACTGATCGGCAGTGCGAACCAGACCGAAGCCGTTCGGGCCAATATGGAGAAGCGCGCACCGAGGTTTGCTGATGAATAAATTGACTCTGTCATTCCGGGGCGATGCGACGGGACCGCGCGAGCGCGGCCCGGAGCATCGAGCCCGGAATCCATAACCACCATCGGGAGTATGGATTCTCAGATGCGCAATTGCGCATCATAGCTCGCGACTTCGTCGCGCCCCGGAATGACGACCGCATTGTGTCCACGCCCTTAAAACCCGACGAAAGATCGGAAAACAACAATGAGCGAAACGTCCCAACTCTTCCTTGGCCTCGCCTCCGGCGAGCGTCGCCGCAGCCACGCCGCAGTCGCCGACCGCGCGAACCGCATCGCAAGCGGCCTCGCCAAGCTCGGCGTCAGACAAGGCGATTGCGTCTGCATGCTCATGCGCAACGACATCGCCTTCCTGGAAGCCGCCTACGCAGCGATGCGGCTGGGTGCCTACGGCGTTCCGATCAACTGGCATTTCAAACCGGACGAGATCAACTACATCCTGCAAGACTCCGGCACGCGGGTTTTGATCGCGCATGCCGACATGCTGCATAGCCTGCGTGAGGCGATCCCTGAAAGCGTCATCGTGCTCAGCGTGCCGACGCCGCCTGAGATATTGAACACCTACAAGATCGATCCCGGTCATCCGGCAACACCGGATTTTGCGATCGATTTCGAGGCATGGCTTGCGCAATTCCAGCCCTATGACGGTCCCGTCGTGCCGCAGCCGATGAACATGATCTACACGTCGGGCACCACGGGCCATCCGAAGGGCGTGCGCCGGCACGCGCCGACGCCGGAGCAGCAAGCTGCCGGAGAGCGCATGCGCGCGATGATCTATGGCCTGAAGCCCGGATCCCGCGCGCTATTGCCGGGACCGCTCTATCATTCCGCGCCGAACTCGTTCGGCATTCGCGCAGGGCGGCTCGGCGGCGCGCTGGTGCTGATGCCGCGGTTCGAGCCGGAAGAGTTTCTGGCGCTGATCGAGCGCTTTTCGATCGACACCATCTTCATGGTGCCGACCATGTTCATCCGCCTGATGAAGCTGCCCGAGGCGGTGCGCGAAAAATACGACGTCTCCTCGCTGCGCCATGTGATCCACGCCGCCGCGCCGTGCCCGCCCGACGTCAAGCGCGCCATGATCGAATGGTGGGGGCCGGTGATCCACGAATTCTACGGCTCGACCGAATCCGGCGCCGTGACCTTCGCCACGTCAGAGGATGCGTTGAAGAAGCCCGGCACGGTCGGCAAAATCTCACCCGGCGCCGAGCTGCGTTTCATTGGCGAAGATGGCCGCGTGCTCGGTGTCGGCGAGATCGGCGAAATCTATTCGCGCATGCGCGAGAGCACGGACTTCACCTATCACAACAAGCCGGACAAGCGCACGGAGATCGACCGCGACGGCTTCATCACCTCGGGCGATGTCGGTTATATCGACGCGGACGGCTACGTCTTCATCTGCGACCGCAAGCGCGACATGGTGATCTCGGGCGGCGTCAACATCTATCCGGCCGAGATCGAAGCCGTGCTGCACGCCATCCCCGGCGTGCACGATTGCGCGGTATTCGGCATCCCCGATGCCGAGTTCGGCGAGGCGCTGATGGCGGTGGTCGAACCGCAAGCCGGCGTGATACTGGATGAGGTTTCCATCCGCGCCAGCCTGAAGGCACACTTGGCCGACTACAAGGTGCCGAAGCACGTGGAGATCCGAGCCCAATTGCCGCGCGAAGATTCCGGAAAAATTTTCAAGCGCCGCCTGCGCGACCCCTATTGGGAGCAGGCGGGCCGGAAGATCTGATGCTGAACGAATGCGAACCGCCAGAATTCGTATTTGAACCAGTCGAAATATTGTTGTGCCCCGAACTTGGTCCCGCTGTCGGGCCACCCCGTGCGCTCTGCAACGGCGGTGCTGGCTATCAACATATCGCGGCGATTGAGCTTGCTCTTGTCTGAGTTCGAGTTGTTTTCGTTGATCGATTTGGGCATTGCTTTCTCCGGCTGCGGGATGGACCTGAACCCGGCATGGCTTATCGAGCCCTTGATCGACGATGTGGCTATCGCAATTGCTCCACCTTTGCAGCCATGTCGGGATATCGGCTGATCCTGTACGTTGCGTTGTCACACGTCAGAACCCAGACCTCGTGATCCGGCTTTGATCGCGCGGTGTCCCGGTTCGCACGCTGAGGCTTGTTGCAAACGATACCTTGGCTGCGGATTTGAGCTGCCAGCATGTCCTTAAAGGTTTCGTCGGCAGCTTTTGCAATTGAGCGGAAAGGCACGCTGTCCGACAGCGGACCTCCAACGAGCAGAAAAGTTGCGATCGAGAGGTACTTGAACCCGCGCATGGCGAAATCTCCTCACGCGCCAAATTGAAACTAGAAGTCGCATCCTGCGATGTTGATTTAGATCAATCGAGATGTGCTTCGCTTCATTTCCGACGAGCCTCGCCGCCACGAGTGGGTGGCGAAAGTTGCGCGTGGTCAAACGGGAGCGGATCTCGGAGATGTCTTCGCAGCGATAGCTTTCGGGCTTATACAAGCACGATCATTGACCGCGGATTATCCCATGGCTCCGGTTTCTATTTTGCTCAACTTGCTCTGGATTCTCATCGGCGGTGCCTGGATGGCGTTCGGCTGGCTGGTGGCTTCCGTCATCATGGCCATCACCATCGTCGGCCTGCCCTGGGCGCGGGCGGCGTTCAACATCGCCGTCTACACGCTGCTGCCGTTCGGCTCAAAGGCGGTGCGGCGCGACGAGGTCACCGGCGCGAGCGATATCGGCACTGGCCCGCTCGGGTTGCTTGGCAATATCATCTGGTTCCTGCTCGCCGGCTGGTGGCTGGCGCTCGGCCACCTCGTTACCGCCGTGATCCTGGCGGTCACCATCATCGGCATCCCCTTCGCCTGGGCGCACCTGAAGCTCGCGGGCATCGCGCTCTGGCCGATCGGCAAAGCGATCGTACCGGCCTAGCGCCGACGGGCCACAATATCTTGTGTTTCTGGTTGGATGCGTCGGGCAAGCCCTACTTTGCATGGGGTTGATTTCGAGGAAATGGAAGTCCGCTTGCACCGTTCGGGCAAGACCTCGCCCGTTTGGCTCCGGTGTGCGCCGCCTCCAAGTTTATCTTGCACCGCGGCAAAAAACTTGCACACTCGCTGGGCCGGGAAGCCAAGGGACTTCGAAGGGAATTTAGCCATGTCCCTCCAGACCGTACCATCGGACGCAGCGATCGACCGTTCCAACCGCGCCGAGGAGGCCCAGGCGCTGGAGGCGGATGTCCGGCTGCGGGACGATATCCGCCTGCTCGGGCGCATCCTCGGCGACACGGTACGTGACCAGGAGGGCGCGGACGTGTTCGACCTGGTCGAGCGCATCCGCCAGACCTCGATCCGGTTCCACCGTGACGAGGACCGGCTCGCCCGCCGCGAGCTCGAGCAGATCCTCGACAGCATGTCGATCCCCGATACTCTGCGCATCGTCCGCGCCTTCAGCTATTTCTCGCACCTCGCCAACATCGCCGAGGACCAGAACAACATCCGCCAGATGCGCGCCCGCAGCGCGGCCAAGGAAACTGGATCACGCGGCGGATCGGGCGTACTGGCCGAGACGCTGGGCCATGCCAAGAGCGCGGGCGTGGGCGCCGACGCGTTACGCAACTTTTTCAAGGAGGCCCTCGTCAGCCCGGTGCTGACGGCGCATCCGACCGAGGTCCGCCGCAAGAGCACCATGGACCGCGAGATGGAGATCGCGGCGCTGCTGGACAGCCGCGAGCGCCTTGCCATGACGGCAGACGAGGCCGCGGCCAGCGACGAGCAGTTGCGGCGCGAGGTGCTGACGCTGTGGCAGACCAATCTGTTGCGCCGGACCAAGCTCACCGTGCTCGACGAGGTCGGCAACGGCCTGTCGTTCTATGACTACACCTTCCTTCGCGAGGTCCCGCGCCTCATCAACGCGCTGGAGGACCGGCTGGAGGAGGGCGGCGAGCAGGCGGCCGCCGAGCTCGCCTCGTTCCTGCGCATGGGAAGCTGGATCGGCGGCGACCGCGACGGCAATCCGTTCGTCACCGCCGACGTGATGCGCGGCACGCTGCGGCTGCAATCGAGCCGGGTGATGCAGTTCTATCTCAACGAGCTGCATGTGCTCGGCTCGGAATTGTCGATCGCGGCGCATCTCGCTGACGTTTCCGAGGAGCTGCGCGCGCTCGCCGAGCGCTCGCCCGACACCTCGCCGCACCGGAGCGGCGAACCCTATCGCCTCGCGGTCTCCGGCATTTATGCGCGGCTGACGGCGACGGCCGAAAAGCTCCAGGTCGAGATCACCCGCAGGCCGGTCGGCAAGGGCGCGCCGTACGAGAGCGTCAGGGAATTGCAGGCCGATCTCGACGTCCTGCACCGCTCGCTGATCTCGAACAATGCTCGCGTCATCGCCCGCGGCCGCTTGCGACTGTTGCGGCGCGCGGTGGATTGCTTCGGCTTCCATCTGGCGCGGCTCGACATCCGCCAGAACTCGGCGGTGCACGAGCGCACCATCGCCGAGCTGATCGATGCGGCAAACCCCGGAATGTCCTATCTCGCGCTCGGCGAGGAGGCGCGCATTGCGCTGCTCACCAACGAATTGCGCAGCACGCGCTCGCTGGTCTCGCAATTCGTCAAATACAGCGACGAGACGATGGGCGAGCTCAACGTCTTCCATGCCGCCGCGGAAGCACATGCGAAGTTCGGCTCGGACGCCATCCCCCAGTGCATCATCTCGATGTGCAAGGGCATGTCGGACATGCTCGAAGTGGCCGTTCTGCTCAAGGAGGTCGGTCTCGTCAATCCGTCGGGGCGCAGCGCCATCAACGTCGTGCCGCTGTTCGAGACCATCGAGGACTTGCAGGCCTCCTCCGGCATCATGGACCGCATGCTCTCGCTGCACGACTACCGCCGTCTGGTCGACAGCCGCGGCAGCGTGCAGGAGGTGATGCTCGGCTATTCCGACAGCAACAAGGATGGCGGCTTCGTCACCTCGGGCTGGGAGCTCTATAAGGCGGAGATCAATCTCGTCGAAGTGTTCGAGCGCCATGGCGTGCGCCTGCGCCTGTTCCACGGCCGCGGCGGCTCGGTTGGCCGTGGTGGCGGACCGAGCTATGACGCCATCATCGCGCAGCCGGGTGGCGCTGTGAACGGCCAGATCCGCATCACCGAGCAGGGCGAGATCATCTCGTCGAAATATTCCAACGCCGAAGTCGGCCGCAACAATCTGGAGATCCTTGCGGCTGCGACGCTGGAGGCGAGCCTGTTGCATCCGCGCCAGAGCGCGCCGCGGCGCGAATATCTGGCCGCGATGGATGAACTGTCGAGCCTCGCATTCAAGGCCTATCGCGGCCTCGTCTACGAGACCGACGGCTTCGTCGATTATTTCTGGTCGTCGACCGTGATCAACGAGATCGCGACGCTCAACATCGGCAGCCGCCCGGCCTCGCGAAAAAAGACCCGCGCGATCGAGGATCTGCGCGCGATCCCCTGGGTGTTCTCCTGGGCGCAGTGCCGCCTGATGCTGCCTGGCTGGTACGGCTTTGGCAGCGCGGTCGAGACCTGGATCGCGGAGCATCCCGACAAGGGCATGCCGTTCCTCAAAGAGCTCTACAAGGAATGGCCGTTCTTCCGCATGCTGCTGTCGAACATGGACATGGTGCTCGCAAAGAGCTCGATCGCGATCGCCTCGCGCTATGCTGAGCTCGTGCCGGACGAAGCCTTGCGCGAAAAGATTTTCGGCCGCATCCGCCGCGAATGGCATTCATGCATCGAGACGCTGCTCGATATCATGGGCCAGGACCGGCTGCTCCAGGGCAACCCGTTGCTCGAGCGCTCCGTGCGCCACCGCTTCCCTTATCTCGACCCGCTCAACCACGTGCAGGTCGAGCTCTTGAAGGAGCACCGCGCGCAGAATCCGGACGAGCAGGTGCTGCGCGGTATTCAGCTCACCATCAACGGCATCTCGGCGGGCTTGCGGAATACGGGCTAGCTTCACCGCCTGTCATTCCGGGTTCGGCTCTGCGAGCCGCCCCGAAATGACAGGCGGATGTTCACACCGGATCCCAGGTGAAGATGTCGGCCGAGCGATCGAGCTTGTAGAACGAGCCCTTGAGCGCCGGCATCGCATGCTCGGCGATCGACTGCGGCGTCCAGCCGTCGCTGCTCTGGACCGAGCGAATGGGACGCGACTGGCTCATCAGGAAGATTTCGTTCATGCGCACGGCAAAGATCTGCCCGGTGACGTCCTTGGCGGCGTCACTGAGGAGATAGGCGACGACCGGCGCGATCAATTCGGGCCCCATCTTCTGGATTTTCGCCACGCGCGCCTTCTCGGCCTCGGTCTCGGTCGGGATGGTGCCGATCATGCGGCTCCAGGCGAACGGCGAGACGCAGTTCGAGCGCACGTTGAAGCGGTTCATGTCGAGCGCGATCGACTTCGACAGGCCGACGATACCGAGCTTGGCGGCGGCATAGTTGGCTTGGCCAAAATTGCCGATCAGACCGGAGGTCGAGGTGAAGTGCACGAAGGAGCCGCTCTCCTGCTCGCGGAACAGCCGTGCGGCGGCGTGGGAGACGTAGAACGAGCCCATCAGGTGCACCTTGATGACGGCCTCGAAGGCTTCCACGCTCATGCGGTGGAAGATCATGTCGCGCAGAATGCCGGCGTTGTTGACGACGCCGTCGAGCCGGCCGAAATGATCGGTCGCGGTCTTGACGATCTTGCTGGCGGGAATGGCTTCCGCGACGCTCTCGAAATTGGCGACCGCCGTGCCACCGCGTTTCTTGATCTCCTCGACCACCTCCTCGGCGGGTGCGGCGCTGGAGCCCGAGCCATCCGATGCGCCGCCGGGATCGTTGACGACGACCTTGGCGCCCTCGGCCGCGCACAGCAGCGCGATCTCGCGTCCGATGCCGCGCCCTGCGCCGGTGACGACGACGACCTTGTCCTGCAGTGAATTCGTCATGTGGGTTCTCCGCTATCGATCCAATTTCCGTCGTCATTCCGGGATGCGCCGCAAGGCGCAGGCCCGGAATCCATACTCCCGATCGTGGTTATGGATTCCGGGCTCGTCACTTACGCGACGCCCCCATTGCGCAATTGCGCAATGTGGAATGACAGATGCCTACCTTTCGTTCGTAAACACGATAGTGCCGCTCGCAGCGAACATGCCGCCGACGCCGTGGCACACCGAAATCTTTGCGTTGGGCACCTGCGCCGGCGCGATGCCGCGCATCTGGCGCACGCTCTCCTGCAGCGCGTACATGCCGTACATGCCCGAATGCATGTAGGAGAGGCCGCCGCCATTGGTGTTGAGCGGCAGCTTGCCGCCCGGCCGCGTGTTGCCGTCGGCAATGAAACTGCCGGTCTCCTCATAGGGCATGAAGCCGAGATCGCCGAGGCCGAACAGGGGCAGATGCGCAAAGGCATCGTAGATCATGAGATGGTCGACGTCCCCATGCGCGATGCCGGCCTCCTTGAAGGCAAGGGGCCCCGCGACCTTGAAGGCACGCGAGGAATTAAAGGTCTCCATCTGGCTGACCATCGGCGTTTCGACGCTCTCGCCGGTGCCCATGATGTAGACCGGCTTGCGCGGAAAATCCTTGGCGCGGTCGGCCGAGGTCAGGATCAGCGCGCCGCCGCCGTCGGTGACGAGGCAGCATTGCAGCAGCCGGAACGGATAGGCGATCATGCGCGAGTTGAGGACATCAGCGACCGTGATCGGCTCCTTCATCATCGCGCGCGGATTCTTCGCCGCCCATTCCCGCTGCACCACCGCCACCATCGCAAGCTGCTCGTGGGTGATGCCGTAGGTCTTCATGAAGCGCAGCACGGGAATCGGGAACATGCTGGGTGGCCCGTACACGCCGAAGGGGGCTTCGAACTGGCCGTTGAGGCTGTCCTGCGCTGTAAAGCGCGGCTGCTTGCCGATCATCGACTTGCCGCTCTCGGCATGGGTGATCAGCACGTTCTTGCACAGCCCGGCCTCGATCGCCGCCGCGGCGTGACGGACATGCAGCATGAACGAGCACCCGCCGACCGAGGTACCGTCGACCCAGGTCGGCTTGATGCCGAGATAATGGCAGACCTGCTGCGGGGTCTCGACGGCGGTGGCAAAGCCGTCGATGTCGGAGAGCTTCAGTCCGGCGTCCGCAATGGCATTGAGCGCCGCATCCGCATGAAGCTGGAGCTGCGACATTGTGGGGATGACGCCGAGCTCGGTTGTTTCGGCTGCGCCCACGACGGCGACCTGGTTCCTGCGCATGGCCTATCCCTTCGCCGGACGGAACACGGGGAGGGTGATGGCGTCGTCGAGCTTCTGGAAGGCGACCTCGAGCTTCATGTCGAGCTCGAGCGCTTCCGGCGTCTGCGGACAGTCGATGATGTTGCTCATCATCCGCGGTCCCTCCGCAAGCTCGACCACCGCGATCGCGTAAGGCGGCGTGAAGCCCGGCGCGGCGGGGCGGTGATTGATCACGTAGCTGTAGAGAAAACCCTTGCCGCTCGCCTTGAAGACAGAGACTTTGCGCGAGGCGCAGGAGGGGCAGAACGGACGCGGCGGGAAATAGACATGCGCGCAGGCGTCGCAGCGTTGCAGGCGCAGCTCGCCCGCTTTCGTGCCGTCCCAGAAATGCTGCGTCTCCGGCGTCGGTTTCGGTCGCGCGCGCTGCGGTTCGGCCATTGCGGCAGATCCTCCCAAGCAAGTCCTCCCCATGGCACAGGCTTCGCGCCTGCCCGTTTCGATCTTGATGCGACAATTGACTATTGGGCGTCAACGGTCCAGCGATGAGTGTGCATGGTAAGTATACCGCCGCGCGCACAATGCTTGTGTCGAACTGAGTCAGCGCGATAGATTGCGCGTGCCAATATTCCGTGAGACAGACATGCCCAACTTTCCGACACTGGCGAAGCTTGCCGAAGACCTCGAGAGCGGCCGTACGACCTCCCGAAAGCTGGTTGAGGAATGCCTCGCCAGGATCGCCGATCCGGCCGGCGAAGGCCAACGTACCTTCGTCCATGTCGACAAGGCAGCGGCGCTCGCCGCGGCTGATGCGATGGATGGCTTGCGCAAGGCCAACGCGGTGCCGTCGCGCTATGCCGGCATTCCGATCTCGATCAAGGACCTCTTCGACATCAAGGGACAGACGACGCGCGCCGGCTCCCGCGCGCTCGACGATTCCGATCCGGCGGAGCACGACGCGGCGGTGGTGGCGCGGCTGCGCCGCGCCGGCTTCGTGGTGATGGGGCGGACCAACATGACCGAGTTCGCCTATTCCGGCATCGGCATCAATCCGCATTTCGGCACGCCGAAGGGCGCCTGGAACCGGGCCGAGGGCCACGTGCCCGGCGGCTCGTCATCCGGCGCGGCAGTGTCCGTGCTGGACGGCATGGCGCATGCTGCGCTCGGCACCGATACCGGCGGCTCCTGCCGCATCCCGGCGGCCTATAACGGCATCGTCGGCTACAAGCCGACGCAGCGTCGCGTGCCGCTCGATGGCTCAGTGCCGCTGTCATTCTCGCTCGACAGCATCGGCCCCCTGGCGCGAACGGTCAGTTGCTGCGCCGTACTCGACGCCGTGCTGGCGGACGAGCCGATCGTTCCGCTCAAGCCGCGGCCGGTGAAGGGCATGCGGCTTGCGGTGCCGACCACCATTGCGCTCGACGACCTCGACACGGCCGTCGCGCAGACCTTCGAGCGGGCGCTGGAAGCGCTCGCCAGTCACGGCGCTACCATCGAGCGCATCGAGATGTCGGAATTCCACGACATCGGCCCGATGAACGCCAAGGGCGGCTTTGCGGCCGCCGAAAGCTACGCCTGGCACCGCTATCTCATCACGGCCAAGGGCGACGTCTATGATCCTCGCGTCGCGGTGCGGATCATGCGCGGCGAGGCGCAAAGCGCGGCCGACTACATCGATCTCCTCAACGAGCGCCGCTCGCTGATCGCGCGGGTCAATGCGCGGATCGCGCCCTATGACGCGTTGGTGCTGCCGACCACTGCCAATACGCCGCCGAAGATCGCCGACCTTGCTGACGACAAGGCGTTCACCACGGCTAACTTGCGTGCCCTGCGCAACTGCACCCTGATCAACATGATCGATGGCTGCGCTATCTCGTTGCCTGCTCATCGCGAGGGTGATGTTCCCGTCGGCCTGATGCTGGCGGGCGCCGGCGGATCGGACCATCGCATTTTCGAGCTTGCTGCCGGCATGGAGGCCGTGATCCGTGTTTGACCTGACCTTCACCGTCGACGCCCAGGACACGACAACGCCGCTGACGCTTGCGATTGACCAGGCCGTTATTGCCGGCTGGACCGGCCGCGATCCCGTCGCGCGCGACAAGCACATCGCGGAGCTCGAGGCGGTCGGCGTTGCGCGGCCCGCGTCGACGCCGATCTACTACCGCGTCTCGGCGCGGCGGCTGACGATGGAAGACAGCATCGAATGTTCCGGCGGCGAGTCCTCCGGCGAGGTCGAGTTCGTGCTGATCGGCTGGCAGGGCCGCATCTTCGTCGGCTGCGGCTCCGACCACACCGACCGCAAGGTCGAGGCCTACAGCGTGACCGTCTCGAAGCAGATGTGCGACAAGGTCGTCGCGCCCGTGTTGTGGGAACTCGAGGACGTGATCGGCCACTGGGACAAGATGGTCCTGCGCTCGTACGCTTGGATCAACGGCGAGCGTGTGCTCTACCAGGAGGGCACGCTGGATGCGATGCTACCGGTTGCCGAGCTGATCGCGCGCGGCTTCGACGGCAAGAATCTGCCTGACGGTTGCGCCATGTTCGGCGGCACCTTCGCCGCCAAAGGCGGCATCCGCCCCGCCGACCGCTTCGAGTTCGAGCTGGAGGATCCCGTGCTGGGGCGCACGATCAAGCACGGGTATGACGTGGTGACGTTACCGGTGCAGGGCTGATCGATCGCGCCGTCATTGCGAGCGCAGCGAAGCAATCCAGAATCGCTCCGCGGTGGCAGTCTGGATTGCTTCGTCGCAAGGGCTCCTCGCAACGACGGGGAGAGACAGTCGGAAATCGGGTGGCGGCGGGCGGACCAGTCCTGCGAAGGTCGTAGCCATGACAGCAACAGCACGCAAATCACCTCATAAGCCATCCGTCGACCTCGCCGCCCACGTCGATACCCTCGACTGGTCCCAGATCACCGCTGAGCTCGACACCCAGGGCTGCGCCGTCCTCAAGGGCCTGCTCACGCCGGACCAATGCCGCGCTATCGCCACGCTCTATCCGGACGACTCCAACTTCCGCAGCCGCATCGTGATGAGCCGCCATGGTTTTGGCCGCGGCGAGTACAAATATTTTTCCTATCCGCTGCCCGATCTCATTACGCAGCTCCGGCCGGCGCTGTATGCGCATCTGCACGGCATCGCCAATCGCTGGAACGAGGCGATGGGAATCGATATCCGTTATCCCGCGGCGCATTCGGCGTTCCTGAAGCGCTGCCACGATGCCGGCCAGAGCCGGCCAACGCCGCTACTGCTGCAATACGAGGCCGGCGACTACAACTGCCTGCACCAGGATCTCTATGGCGAGCACGTGTTTCCGATCCAGGTCGCGATTCTGCTTTCCGAGGCCGGGCGCGATTTCACCGGCGGCGAGTTCGTGCTGACTGAGCAGCGTCCGCGCATGCAGTCGCGCGCCGAGGTCGTGCCGCTATTGCAGGGCGATGCGGTGGCTTTTGCCGTGCATCATCGCCCGGTGCAGGGGACGCGCGGCACGTATCGGGTTAATCTGCGCCATGGTGTCAGCCGGATTCGGTCCGGACAGCGCCACACGCTGGGTGTGATCTTCCATGATGCAAAGTGAGCGCGATCGTTGACGGCGGATTTGTTCGATATTCTCGCCGAGGCGCAGCCGTCGCGCGAAGACGTCGGGGACGGAGCCGTGCTGCTGCGTGGATTTGCGGGGACGATCGAGCACGAGCTGATCGCCGCCGTCCGCGCGATCACGGCGCAGTCGTCGTTTCGGCAGATGACGACGCCCGGCGGCTACCAGATGTCGGTGGCGATGACGAATTGCGGCGAGCGCGGCTGGATCACCGATCACACCGGTTATCGCTATGATCCGATCGATCCGTTGTCCGAAAAGCCGTGGCCGGCGATGCCGCCGATATTCCGAGACCTGGCGAGACGCGCGGCCGAGGAGGGAGGTTTTCCCGGCTTCGCGCCCGATGCGTGCCTCGTCAATCGCTACGAGCCGGGCACGCGGCTGTCGCTGCATCAGGACAAGGACGAGCTGGATCTCTCAGCGCCGATCGTGTCGGTCTCGCTCGGGCTTCCCGCGATCTTCCTGTTCGGCGGCATGGCACGTAGCGACAAGCCGCGCCGCCTCCGTTTGGTGCACGGCGATGTCGTGGTGTGGGGCGGATCCTCCCGGCTCGCCTATCACGGCGTCGCGCCGCTTGCCGACGGCGAGCATGCGCTGCTCGGCCGTCAACGGATCAATCTGACCTTCCGCAAGACGCGCTGACGGTTCCGTTGTCATTCCGGGGCGCGCGTTAGCGCGAACTATGGTGCGCGATTGCGCACCTGAGAATCTCGAGGTTCCGGGTTCGATGCTACGCATCGCCCCGGAACGACATCACGGCTTCGGCGGATGAATGAACGCCCAGGGGCTGACTTCCGAGTCGCGCGGCACTTCGATCGACAGCAGATACGGCCCGCCATGGACGAGCGCCTTTTCCAGTGCGGCCTCGAAATAATCCGGTGAGGTCACGCGCGCGGCCGCGACGCCAAAGGACTCCGCGAGCTTGACGAAATCCGGGTTGACGAGGTCGGACGCCACCACGCGGCCGTAAAAGCGCTCGCGCTGGTCGCGCCGCACGTTGCCATAGGCGTTGTTGTTGAACACCAGCGTCACCACGGCGATGTTGAACTGCACGGCGGTGGCAAGCTCTTGCACGCCGAACATGAAGCCGCCGTCGCCGGTGATCGCAACGACCGGCCTGTCGGGATTGGCGACCTTGGCGCCGAGCGCAGTAGGGAAGCCGGAGCCGAGCGTGCCCTGATAGCCCGAGGTGATGAAGGTGCGCGGCTCGTAGATCGGAAAGCCGTACCAGGAGGCGAAGCCGACCTGCGACAATTCATCGGTGACGATCGCGTTCGCCGGCAGCACCTCGCGCAGGATGTTGAGATACGCCATCTGCGGCTGGATGCGCTGGATCTCCACTTGCGCGGAGGCGGAGGCCTCACGGATCGCGGCGCGGCGGCGATTGGTCTTGCTGTAGCCAACTTTGCGCACGGCAGCGACGAGATCTGCGGTCGCGGCCTTGGCATCGGCAATGACCGGCGCGTCGGCCGGATAGCGTCGCATCTCGACCGGGTCGATATCGATCCGGATGCTCTTCAATCTGTCCGGACGATAAGGCCAGCGCGACATGGTCGGCAACTCCAGGCGCGTGCCGATGCCGATCATGAGATCAGTGTTCGGCCACAGCTTGTAGGCGGCCGCCATGGTGAGCCCGAGCTCGTGCGCATTGGAGACGATGCCGCGACCGCTTCGGAACGCGACGACGGGGGCATCGATCATCTCGGCGAGCTCGAGGATCTCCTCGCGCGCATCGATTGCGCCGCTGCCGACGAAGATCATCGGCGCCTTCGCAGCCTTGATCAGGCTAGCGGCCTGCTTCACGGCGTCAGGATCGGGTTGCGGTGGAGGCAAGGGCGCAAACACCTGCGCAGACGCCGTGTCGGCGCGCTGCGTAAAGATGTCCCAGGGCATCTCGACCGAGGCGGGGCCGCGACGTCCCGACAGCATCTCCTGGAACGCGCGCGCGACGACCGTCGGCGCGTTGGCCGGCGCTTCGATTCTATCAGCCCATTTCACATAGCTGCGCAGGGTCGCGAGCTGGTCCGGCATTTCATGCAGGTGCCCGCGGCCCCTGCCGAGAAAGGCCGTAGGCACCTGGCCGGTGACGCACAGCACCGGCTCGTTGCAGCCGAAGGCGGTGAGGAGCGCAGCGCTCGCATTGAGCACGCCGGGGCCGGGCACCACGCTGAACACGCCGGGCCTGCCGCTCGCGCGCGCATAGCCGAACGCCATGTAGCCGCAGGCCTGCTCGTGCCGCGCGCCGATCACCTTGAGCTGTGCCTGGTGGAAGGCGTCGAACAGCCCATAGACCTGCGCGCCCGGCAGGCCGAACACGGTGTCGACGCCATGCGCGACAAGGCCGCTTACGATCGCTTCGCCGCCGGTGAGGGTGGTCATGGTTGTCTTCCAATCCAGATGTCAGGCTTCGTCGACGACGCCGTTGCGCAACAGGCCGATGCCGTCGGCTTCGACTTCGATGACATCGCCGGGCTTCAGATAGCGCGGCGGATCGAAGCGCGCGCCGGCGCCGGTCGGCGTTCCCGTGACGATGATGTCGCCGGGGACGAGCGTTGCGAACGTCGAGATGTAGTTGATGAGGTAGCGGAACGGGAAGATCAGCCGGCCGGAGCGGTCGTCCTGCCGGAGCTCACCGTTGACGCGCGTGGTCAGACGCACATCGGCAAGCTGGGATTCCTGCGTGTAGGGCACGAGCCACGGGCCGAGGCTGCCGCTGGAATCGAAATTCTTGCCTTGGGTGACGTTGAACTTGGCGTGCCGCAGCCAGTCGCGCACCGAGCCCTCGTTGCAGAGCGTGATCGCCGCGACATGGTCGAGCGCCGCGGCTTCCGGGATGTGCCGGCCGGCCTTGCCGATCACCAGCACGATCTCGCCTTCATAGTCGAGCTGCGCGGATGCGCGTGGGCGCACCAGTGGGGTGTCGTGGCCGACGAAGGAGCGGGGCGAGCGCATGAACATGCTCGGATATTTCGGTGCGTCCTGGCCGTCCTTGTACTCGGCATTGCGGTCGGGATAGTTGACGCCAATGCAGATGATCTTTTCCGGCGCAGGCACGGGCGGCAGCCAGGTGATGTCGGCGATCGCATGATCCGGCGTACGGCCGGCAGCTTCTTCTGCAAAGCTTGCCAGCTTGCCGGCTGCGATCACCTCGCGCAGCGTCGGATAGTCCTTGGCGTGGCGCGCGGAGAGATCGACGATGCCGCCGTCGACGACGGCACCATATTTGGTTGCACCCTTGACGGAATAGGTGGCGAGGCGAGGGGCTGTCATCACTCAGTCCGCCACCAGCACGTCGGCGACGAATTTGGGCTCCCGCACGGCCTGTCCCGTGAATGGCGAGCCCTGCTCGAACCACGAGCGCGGGGCGGGCGCGCCCCACAGCGTCTGCCGGCGCGGATCGCGCAGCGACCAGCGCAGCGGCTCATGGTCGTGATCGCCCGTAAAATAGTCGCTGGTGTAGAGCTCGAGGCGATGGCCGTCGGGGTCGCGGACATAGAGGAAGAACGCGTTCGAGATGCCGTGGCGGCCTGGACCGCGCTCGATGTTCTTCACGAAGCCCGCCGAGGCCATCACGTCGCAGAGATGGATGATGTTCATTGCCGTCGGTGTCCAGTAGGCGAAGTGATGCAGGCGCGGGCCCTTGCCGTTGGTGATGGCGAAGTCGTGGACGTTGCCCTTGCGATGCATCCAGGCGGCGGCGATGCGGCCGTTCGGCCCATCCTCTTCGGCATATTCGGTGAGGCGGAAGCCGAGCCGCGCGTAGAAATCGACGGTGTCCTGCACTTCGGCTGCGAAGACGTTGAAATGATCGAGCCGCTGCGGGTGGCATCCCCTGTAGAGATCGTAGCGCCGGAGCAGATGTGGCCGCTTCTCCATCGATGCGTAGAGCTCGATCTGGAAGCCGAAGGGATCGGTGAATTGCAGCGTGCGACCCTGGAAGGGCTGGTCGACGAAGGCGTGCTTGAGGCCGTTCTCGGCGAGGAACGCCGCCGCCTTGTCGAGATCCTTCTCGTTGCCGACCTTGAAGCCGAGGCGGTTGCAGGCTGGCACGGCGGCCTTTCGCAGTACCAGCGAATGATGCTGATGCTCTTCCGCACCGCGCAGGTACACGACGTTGTCGTCGGCATCCTCGACATGCAGTCCGACGGTGGTCTCGTAAAACTCGCGGCTGAGCTTCAGATCGGTCACGTCGAGCACGGCGTGGCTCGAGCGGATGATGTTGAACGGCGGCTCGAAGACGTGTTGCGGTGCGGGCATTGCGTTTCCCCTCTCTAAGCCAGTCATTCCGGGGCGGTCCGTCAGGACCGAACCCGGAATCTCGAGGTTCCCCGATGCGCAATTGCGCATCTGTGGTTCGACGCTTTGCGTCGCCCCGGAACGACGGTGGTTCTAAATTCCCAGTTTCTGAATCTTGTGCGTGCCCCGCGCGAGCGAGACGTGCTTGGTTTCCATGTAGAAGTCGAACGAATAGTCGCCGCCGTCGCGGCCAATGCCTGAGGCCTTCATGCCGCCGAACGGCGTCGGCAGATGGCGGACGTTCTCCGAGTTTAGCCAGATCATGCCGGCTTCGAGCGCGTCCGCGACGCGCAGCGCGCGGCCCATGTCGTTGGTCCAGACATAGCCGGTGAGGCCATAGCGGATGTCGTTGGCGATCTCGATCGCGTCGGTCTCGTCGCGGAAGGGGAGTACGGTGAGGAACGGGCCGAACACTTCCTCCTGCGCGACACGCATCTTGCTGTGTGCGCCGGTCACCAGCGTCGGCTCGACGTAGTGTCCGCCGCCCGGGCCGTCATAGGCCTTGCCGCCGACGGCGATCACCGCGCCGTCCTGCCGCGCGACGTCGAAATAGGAGCAGACCTTTGCGAGGTGTCGCTCGTGGATCAGCGGCCCGATTTCGGTTGCGGGATCGAGGGGATGACCGACCTTGAGTGCCTTCACGCGCGCGGTCAGTTTCTCCACGAACTTCTCCGCGATGTTCTGCTGGATCAACAAACGGCTCGACGACGTGCAACGTTCGCCATTGAGCGAGTAGATCATGAACACGACGGCATCGAGCGCGCGGTCGAGATCGGCATCGTCGAACACGATCACCGGGTTCTTGCCGCCGAGCTCGAAATGCACGCGCTTCAGGGTCGGTGCGCCCTGTTTCATGATCGCCGAACCCGTCGCGCTTTCGCCGACGAAGCCGATCGCCTTGATCGCGGGGTGCTCGGTCAGCGCCTTGCCAGCCTCTTCGCCGAAGCCATGCACGGTGTTGAGCACGCCATCGGGGATGCCGGCCTGCGTTGCGAGCTTGGCCAGCAGATCGGCGGTGACCGGCGACCACTCGGCCGGCTTGTGCACGACGGTGCAGCCGGCCGCGAGCGCAGGGGCGATCTTCCAGGTCGAGAGCATGAACGGCGTGTTCCAGGGCGTGATCACGCCCACGGGGCCGATCGGCACGCGCGTGGAGACGTTCCAATGCTCATCGCTCGGCGTGTTGAGGCCGTCGCGAGCCTCTGCGCATTTGTCGGCGAAGAAGCGGAAATTCTCGGCCGCGCGGATCGCGGCCTTCGCCATGAAGCGATAGGCCTGGCCGGTGTCGATGCATTCGAGCACGGCGATGTCGTCGGCATTGTCCTCGATCGCGTCGGCGACCCGATGCAACAGCTTGCGCCGCATCGCAGGGCCCATGTCGCGCCAGGACTTGAAGGCAGTCGCGGTTGCGGTCGCGGCGTGGTCGATATCCTCGGCATTGCCGCGGGCAACGCTCGCAAGCGTGGCGCCATCGACCGGCGACTTCGTCTCGAAGGTCTCGCCCGAGATCGAGGCGACGGTCTTGCCGCCGATCATGTGGCCGATGCCGTCGGCCCGGAGCTTCTTCAGCAGCGGCGCCGCGCGCTCGCGGTTGGCCTGAAACACATCGGCTTTCGGCGCGGGCTTATCCATGGGCAGCCTCCACTTTCAGGGCGTCGTGGATGTTGTTGCGCTTCCAGCTCGTCTCTTTGTCGTTGATCTGCATGTCGAACGACAGGGCGAGCTTCGAGCTTGCGAAGACGGGATCAAGATGCCTGGAAAGCGCCTGGAAGACGTGCTCGCCGGCTTTCTTGCGTGTCGGCAGGTCGCGGCCCTCGCCGATGCGCAGTACGATATCGAGAAAGGCAAAGTCCTTTCGACCGTCTGCGATTGCATAAGACTCACATCTGATCGCGCGGACGCGGATGCCGCCGAGCGGGAAGATGCCGGTCTCGACCGCCGCCTTGCGCGCGACCTCGCACAGCGCGCTCATATCGACGCGGTCGTCGAGATTGGCCGAATATTCGATCGTGAAATGCGGCATGGCGATTTCGCTTCCTGTGCTTCTTGTTTGTCAGGCGAAGTAGCAGCTCACCGAGCCGTAGGCGCCATAATCGGCTTGGATTGTGTCGCCCTTGCGGGTCTCGATCGGACGGATGAAGGAGCCGGCGAGCACGACCTGCCCCGGCTCGAGCGCAAGGCCGAGCGGCGCGAGCTTGTTGGCGAGCCAGGCAACCGCAGTCGCGGGATGATTGAGCACGCCGGCCGCAAGGCCGGTCTCCTCTAACTGGCCGTTCTTGAAACAGAGCGCGCCGACCCAGCGCAGGTCAGCCTCCAACGGGCGGATCGGCCGGCCCCCGAGCACGATGCCGGCATTGGCCGCATTGTCGGCGACGGTGTCGAAGATTTTTCGCGTTGCCTTGGTCTTGGGATCGACACGCTCGATCCGCGTGTCCAGAATTTCCAGCGCGGGCACCACGAAGTCGGTGGCGTTGAGCACGTCGAACATCGTGCAGTCGGGGCCGGAAAGCCGCTTGCTCATGATGAAGGCAAGCTCGGCTTCCACACGGGTGCCGATGAAGCGATCCGTCGGCACCAGCCCGCCATCGGCAAAGAACATGTCATCGAGCAGCACGCCGGAATCCGGCTCGTCGATGCCGAGCGCGCTCTGCATCGCCTTCGAGGTCAGGCCGATCTTGTGGCCTTTGACGATACGCCCCTCGGCGAGCTTGATGTCGACCCACGCCTTCTGAATCGCGTAAGCATCGGCGATGGTGATCGCGGGATAGTCCTGCGAGAGCTGCCTGATTTGCGTGCGCGTCTTCTCCGCCTGGTGCAGACGCCTCGCGCAGCTCAGAATATCGTCGTTGGAAAGCGCCATCTGTGATCTTACAAATCGTGGTGCCAAGAGATACTTAACATGTTAAATGAATTCGTCAAACCCAATTCGGGTTTGCTGCAGTGCAAACATTTTGGGACTTGAGCGCGGGCGTCATGGCGAAGAAGAAACCGACTGATCCTGCGAACGGAAGCGGGCCTGCCGCCCGACAGGTGCCGATGCGCGAGTTCTCGCGCTCGCTGCCGATGTCGTTGTTGAGGGCGCGCGAGGCGGTCATGCGGCAGTTCCGTCCTTCGCTGCGCCAGCATGGCCTCACCGAGCAGCAATGGCGCATCCTCCGCGCGCTCGCGGCCATCGGCGCGGTCGAGGTCACGGAACTCGCGCGTACGGCGTTTCTCCTCGGGCCCAGCCTGTCGCGCATCCTGCGCGATCTCGAAGCCCGCCACTTGATCGAGCGGAAGACGGCGAAAGAGGATCAGCGCCGCAGCATGGTGTCGATCTCCGAGAAGGGCGTGAAGCTGATGGCGGTCGTGGCGCCGACATCGGAAGCGATTTACGCCGAGATCACGCGACGCTTTGGCACACGCAAGCTCGCTGATCTTCAGGAGATGCTGGGCGAGCTCGAGCAGAGCCTTGCAGGATTTGGAAGCGCGGACGAGGCAATAGCCGAGGAGTGAAACCAGATATGCGCGCGCAAGCGGCGAGAACCATGGACACGGCCGCTTTTTTTCGCTCAAAGTGCCGCCCAAGCCGATCTGCCCAAAATCGGCGCCGCCACTGATGCCGCATCTCAGCGGTTTCATCCGGCAGGGAACAAGGAAGAGGCAAACAGGCCCGTTATGGTCACCATTCAGGTTCAGAAGCTGATCGACTTCGTCACGGAGGTGTTTTCGCATGCGGAGTCGTCGCCGGATGAAGCCAGGCGCATTGCGACTTATCTGACGACGGCCAATCTTACCGGCCATGACAGCCACGGCGTGATCCGCGTGCCCGTCTATATCCGCTGGAAGAAGACTGGGAATGTGGTGCCAAACCAGAGCGCCGAGGTTGTGCTCGATACGCCCTCGCTCGCGGTGGTCGACGGCAAGTTCGGCTATGGCCAGACGGTTGCGCCGCAGGCGGTGAAGATCGGCATCGAGAAGTGCAAGAAGGCGGGCCTCGCCGCGGTCGCCCTGCGTAACGCCGGCCATATCGGCCGCGTCGGCGACTGGGCCGAGATGGCCGCGGCTGAGGGGCTGGTCTCGGTCTATTTCGTCAACGCTGCCGGCTCGCTTCTGGTCGCGCCGTTCGGCGGCGTTCAGAAGCGGCTGTCGACTGCGCCTTATTGCGTCGGCATTCCGCGCGAGGGCCAAGATCCGATCGTCCTGGACTTTGCGACCTCGATCGTCGCCGAGGGCAAGGTGCTGGTCGCAAGCCGCGGCGGCAAGAAGCTGCCCAAGGGCGCGCTGGTCGATTCCGACGGCAGCTTAAGCGAGGACCCGGTCGTGCTCTATGGGCCCTATACGCCCGACGGCCAGCGCGATCACACCCAAGGAACGGGCGCGATTCGCGCCTTTGGCGAGCACAAGGGCTCGGGCCTTGCGTTCATTTGCGAGCTGCTCGGCGGCGCGCTGACCGGAACCGGCGCCACCTCAGGCGGCCGCCGCTTCGCTAACGGCATGCTTGCGTTCTTTGTCGACCCCAAGGTGATCGACACGTCCGATGTTTTCGACGCCGAAGTGTCGCGCTATATCGACTTCATCCGGGCCACCAAGCCGATGGCCGGCGTCGAGCAGGTCCTGATCCCCGGCGACCCCGAACGGAAGACCCGGGCCGAGCGCACCAGGAACGGCGTGCCCTTGCCGGATGACACCTGGGCGGCGATAGTCAATACCGCCCGCGATGTCGGTGTCAGCGAGGTCAGCATCCAGAGGGCGACGAGCTAGTTCAATTTCGTCATTGCGAGGAGCGCCAGCGACGAAGCAATCCAGAGTGTTGCCGCGGACGGATTCTGGATTGCTTCGCTTCGCTCGCAATGACGGCGAGTAAGACCAACAGGGAAGGAAGGCAACGTGGCGAATAAAGTCAAAGAGATCTGGAAGTCGGGCAAGGCCGTGGTCAATGCGTGGCTCGCGATCCCCTCCGGCTTCTCGGCCGAGGTGATCGCGCAGTGCGGCTTCGACAGCGTCACCGTCGACATGCAGCACGGCGTGCAGGACTATCTGTCGATGGTTCAGTGCTTCCAGGCGATGGACAAGCATCCCGTGACGCCGATGGTGCGTGTGCCCTGGAACGAGCCCGGCATCATCGGCAAGGTGCTCGATGGCGGCGCCTATGGTGTGATCTGCCCGATGATCAATACGCCGCAGGAGGCCAGGAACCTCGTCTCCTATTCCAAATATCCGCCGAAGGGTGTGCGCTCCAACGGGCCGATCCGCGCCGGCATGTATGGCACCGCGGGCACTTACCAGAAGACGGCGAACGACGATACCGTGCTGCTGCCGATGATGGAGACCAGGACCGCGGTCGAGAACATGGAAGCGATCCTCGACGTCGAGGGCATCGACGGCGTCTATATCGGCCCGTCCGACCTAGGCTTCTCCTACGGGCTCGAGCCGAAGCTCGACCGTACCGAGCCGGAGATCCTCGCGATCTACGAGAAGATCATCAAGGAATGCGGCAAGCGCGGCCTCAACGCGGGCATCCATTGCAGCGGCGCGGAAGGTGCCGCGCGCGCGATCAACATGGGCTTCAAGCTGGTGACGCTGTCGAACGAGGTCGGTCTGATGTCGACCTACGCCAAGATGCAGGTGAACCAGACCCGGAAGGATTCCGGCGGCAAGGCTTGATCTCGCGAGTCCCGGACGCGGTGCAGCGCCATAAGCGGGTCGTTGCACCGCAGAGCCGGGACCCAGTTGCCGACGTCATGCGTGGGCCCCGCATCAGCAGCGCACCGCTTGCGCGCTGCGCAGCATCCGGGGCACGATACTTTTGAAGACCAAGGAGAACGATCATGACCCCAGCCCCCGTCATCCGCCTGCATCCCGATGATGGCGTGGTGATCGCGCGTGCCAGTCTGCCACCCGGAACGGTGGTGGCTGACGGCGTGACGACGGTCGACCGCATCCCGTCCGGGCACAAGGTTGCGATCAAGCCGATTGCGGTGGGCGAGCCGGTCAAGCGCTACGGTCAGATCATCGGCTTTGCCACCGCGCCGATTGCGCCCGGCCAGCACGTGCACACGCAGAATTGCGGCATGGGCGATTTTTCCAAGGACTATGCCTATTGCGCCGACGTCAAGCCGACGCCGAATTTCGAGCTGCCGGCGACCTTCGAGGGCATCCGCCGCCCCGACGGCCGCGTCGCCACGCGCAACTATATCGGCATCCTCACCTCGGTGAATTGCAGTGCGCATGTCGCTGGCCTCGTCGCCGACGTCTTCAAGAAGAATCCTTTCACCGGTGAAAATCCGCTGGCCGAATTCCCCAACGTCGATGGCGTCGTTGCGCTGACCCACAAGACCGGTTGCGGCATGACGCAGAACGAGCCGCTGGCGCTGCTTCGCCGCACGCTCGGCGGCTACGCGCGGCACGTCAATTTCTCGCACGTGATCGTGTTGGGCCTTGGTTGCGAGGTGAACCAGATCGGCGGCTTGATGGAGGAGCAGAAACTCGCCGGGCGCTTGCGCGCGATGGACATCCAGGAGGTCGGCGGCACCCGCAAGACGGTCGAGGCGGGCGTTGCCTTCGTGCGGGAGGCGCTCGCTGACGCCAACAACGTGAAACGTGAAGCGGTACCGGCGAGCGAGCTGACTGTGGCGCTGCAGTGTGGCGGCTCGGACGGCTATTCCGGTGTATCAGCCAATCCCGCGCTCGGCGCGGCCAGCGATCTCATCGTGCGTCACGGTGGCACCGTGATTTTGTCGGAGACGCCGGAGACCTATGGCGCAGAACATCTGCTCACGCGCCGCGCGGTCAGCCGCGAAGTCGGCGAAAAGCTCGTCGATCTCATGCGCTGGTGGGAAGAATATACCGAGCGCGAAGGCGCCGAGATGAACGCCAATCCGAGCCCCGGCAACAAGGCGGGCGGCCTCACCACGATTCTCGAGAAGTCACTCGGCGCGATGGCCAAGGCGGGCACCACCAATCTCGTCGACGTGCTGCGCTATGCCGAGCCGGTGACGAAGAAGGGCTTTGTGTTCATGGACACGCCCGGCTACGACCCGGTTGCCGCGACCGGCCAGGTTGCAGGCGGCGCCAATCTCGTTTGCTTCACGACGGGCCGCGGCAGTGTGTTTGGCTGCAAGCCCGCGCCGTCGATCAAGCTTGCGACCAACACGCCCATGTACAAGCGCATGGAAGAGGACATGGACGTCAATTGCGGCACCGTCCTCGAAGGCTCCGAGACGGTCGAGCAATGCGGCCAGCGCATCTTCGATCTCATTCTGAAGACGGCCTCGGGACAGCCGACCAAGAGTGAGAGCTTCGACTTCGGCGGCGCCGAGTTCGCGCCCTGGGTGATCGGCGCGACGATGTGAGAGAGGCGAATAGCGAATAGGGGTAGGGAATAGAGCATTTACTCGGCTATTCGCCATTCGTCACTCGCCATTCGCACGCCTTGTAGGCACGCGCTGCCCGTTGTTAGTGCTTGATCGCGATGACATCAGGTGTTCTGCTTAAAAAAGCTGCTGGAGCACCGCATCCGTGTCGATCTACGTCGCATTACACCACGTCACGCACTACAAGTATGACCGTCCGATCGATCTCGGCCCGCAGACCATCCGCTTGCGGCCGGCGCCGCATACGCGGACGCCGATCCTGAGCTATTCGCTCAAGGTCACTCCGCCCAATCACTTCGTGAACTGGCAGCAGGACCCGCAAGGCAACTGGCTGGCGCGCTACGTCTTTCCGGAAAAGACGACGGAGCTGAGGATCGAGGTCGATTTCACGGCGCAGATGACCGTGGTCAACCCGTTCGACTTCTTCGTCGAGCCCTATGCCGACAGCTTTCCGTTTCAGTACCCCAAGGATCTGAAGACCGAGCTCGCGCCCTATCTCGAGACCATCACGCCCGGTCCGCTGTTTGCCGAATATCTTGCGTCGATCCCGCGCGAGGCCAGCAACACCGTCAACTTCCTGGTCGAGCTCAATCGCAAGCTCCAGGAGCGGGTGCGCTACATCATCCGCATGGAGCCAGGCGTGCAGACGCCGGAGGAGACTTTGTCCTCGGGTGCCGGCTCTTGCCGCGACTCCGCCTGGCTCCTGATTCAGACGCTGCGCCATCTCGGCCTCGCGGCACGCTTCGTCTCCGGCTATCTGATCCAGATCCGTCCCGACATCGATCCGATCGAGGGACCGCCCGAGGTGGAGAACGATTTCACCGACCTGCACGCCTGGGCTGAGGTCTATCTGCCGGGCGCGGGCTGGATCGGATTTGACGCGACGTCCGGCATGCTGGCAGGCGAGGGGCACATTCCCGTCGCCGCGACGCCGCATTACCGTTCGGCCGCGCCGATCTCCGGCAGCGCCGGCTTTGCCGAGGTCGAGTTCGCTTTCGAGATGAGCGTGAAGCGCATCCGCGAAGCGCCTCGCATTACAAAGCCTTTTTCTGATGAAGCCTGGGCCCGGCTTAACGAGCTCGGCGAGCAGGTCGACGGCGACCTCGCCGCGCAAGACGTGCGGCTCACCATGGGCGGCGAGCCGACCTTCGTCTCTGTCGACGATCTGGAAGCGCCGGAGTGGAATACCGAGGCTGTTGGTCCGACCAAGCGCTCGCTCGCCGATGACCTGATTCGGCGCCTGCGCATGCGCTTCGCGCCAGGCGGCCTTTTGCATTACGGCCAGGGCAAATGGTATCCGGGCGAGAGCCTGCCGCGCTGGGCCTTTGGCTTGTATTGGCGCAAGGACGGCGTGCCGATCTGGAAGAATGCCGACCTGATCGCGAAGGTCGAAACTCCCCGCCGCGCCGAGGTCAGGGACGCCGAAGCCTTCATGGAGGGCACGGCGGCGCGGCTCGGGCTCGATCCCGGCTACATCATGCCGGCCTATGAGGATCCCGCCTATTGGCTGCAGAAGGAAGCCGACCTTCCCGTCAGTGTCGATCCCTCCGATTCCAAGCTGTCGGATCCGGAGGAGCGCGCGCGCATGGCGCGGGTGTTCGACCAGGGGCTCGGCACGCCGCGCGGTTTCGTGCTGCCGGTGCAGCGCTGGAATGCGCCGCCGCGCTGGCGCAGCGAACGCTGGGGGCTCCGGCGCAGCCATCTGTTCCTGACGCCGGGCGACTCGCCCTTGGGGCTGCGGCTGCCGATGGGCTCGCTCGGTTACGTCCCGCCCAATCAATATCCCTACGTCATCGAGCAGGACCCGATGGAGGTGCGCAAGCAACTGCCGGTGTTCAGCCGCATGCCGCGGCCGCCGTCGCCGCCGCGGGTGGCGCCTGAATATCTCAATATGACGATCCCAGTGCGCACCGCGATGGCGGTCGAAATCCGTGACGGTGTGCTCTGCGCCTTCATGCCGCCCGTCGAGCGGATCGAGGATTATCTCGAGCTGATCGCCGCGCTCGAAGACACCGCCGAGGAGATGCAGCTTCCGGTCCATGTCGAGGGCTATCCGCCGCCGTTCGATCCGCGTATCGACGTCATCAAGGTGACGCCCGATCCCGGTGTGATCGAGATCAACATCCAGCCGGCGAAGAACTGGCGCGAGGCGGTCGACATCACGTCCGGTCTTTATGAGGACGCTGCGAAGGTGCGGCTCGGTGCCAACCGCTTCCTGGTCGATGGTCGCCACACCGGCACCGGCGGCGGCAATCACATCGTGGTCGGCGGCTCGAGCCCGCAGGACTCGCCGTTCCTGCGCCGGCCCGACCTGTTGAAGAGCCTCGTGCTGTACTGGCAGCGCCACCCGTCGCTGTCCTATTTCTTCTCCGGCCTGTTCATCGGCCCGACCAGCCAGGCGCCGCGCATCGACGAGGCGCGCCATGACAGCATCTACGAGCTCGAGATCGCGCTCTCGCACGTGCCGCCGCCGGGCTACCAGACGCCGCTCTGGCTGGTGGACCGTCTGTTCCGGCACCTGCTCGTCGACATCACCGGCAACACCCACCGCGCCGAGATCTGCATCGACAAGCTCTATTCGCCGGAAGGCCCGACCGGGCGGCTCGGCCTGGTCGAATTCCGCGCGCTCGAAATGCCGCCCGATCCGCGCATGTCGCTGGCCCAGCAGCTCCTGATCCGCGCGCTGATCGCAAAGCTCTGGCGCGAGCCACAAGCCGGCAAGTTCGTACGCTGGGGCACGGCGCTGCATGACCGCTTCATGCTGCCTCACTTCATCTGGGAGGATTTCGTTGACGTACTTTCTGAGTTGAAGCAATCCGGCTATCCCTTTGAGCCGGAATGGTATCTGGCCCAGCTCGAATTCCGTTTCCCTGCCTTCGGCCGGGTCCATCATGGCGGCGTGACGCTGGAATTGCGCCAGGCGCTGGAGCCCTGGCATGTGCTCGGCGAGGAGGGCTCGGCCGGCGGCACCGTGCGCTACGTTGATAGTTCAGTTGAGCGGCTTCAGGTGAAGGCGGAAGGCTTCATCGAGGGCCGCCATGTCGTGACCTGCAACGGCCGCCGCCTGCCGATGACCCCGACCGGCCGCTCGGCGGAAGCCGTGGCCGGCGTCCGCTTCAAGGCCTGGCAGCCAGCCTCCGGCCTGCATCCGACGATACCCGTCCACGCGCCCCTGACGTTCGACCTCATCGATACCTGGAACGGCCGCTCGCTCGGCGGGTGCGTCTATCACGTCGCCCATCCCGGGGGCCGCAACTATGACACCAAGCCGGTCAACACTTACGAGGCCGAGGCGCGGCGGCTTGCGCGCTTCCAGGACCACGGTCATACGCCAGGTCCCAGCCAGCCGCCGCCGGAGGAACGCACAATTGAGTTTCCGCTGACCCTCGACTTGCGCACGCCGCTCCTGCATTGAGTATGGTGATGCTGCAGGGAGTGGTGCATGGGCGAAGGCGCGACCGACGGAGAAGGCCAGGCGGGCAGGCGCCTCAGCCAGCGCCGCGTCGCGCAATGGGTCCGCGACTATAGCCGTCTGCCCGGCATCCCCGACGAATTCCTGGGTCCCGATGGCGCTCCGCGCGCCGTCTGGAGCCGTTTCTTCGACGCCTTTGGTGCGCTGGCGCCCGACGAGATCGAGCGGCGCTTTGCCATGGCCGACCGCCATTTGCGCGAGGCCGGCGTCACCTATCGCGCACCGGGCGACAGCGCCGACCGGCCCTGGTCACTCAGCCACCTGCCGCTCCTGATCGACGAGGCCGACTGGCAGCAGCTCTCGGCCGGCATCAAGCAGCGTGCCCAGCTACTCGAACTCGTGCTGCGTGACATCTATGGCGAGGGCAGGCTGGTCGCCGAGGGTGCGCTCCCTGCCGCCGCGATCGCCGGCAGCCCCGAATATCTGCGGCCCGTCTGCGGCGTGGCGCCGCCCGGCGGGCGGTACCTGTCGATCTACGCCGCCGATGTCGGCCGCGGGCCCGACGGGCGCTGGTGGGTCCTCGGCGACCGCACGCAGGCGCCGTCCGGGGCGGGCTACGCGCTGGAGAACCGCCTCGTGCTGTCGCGTGCCTTCGCCGACCTCTACAAGTCGATGAACGTGCCGCGCGTTGCGCCGTTCTTCGAGGCGTTTCGGGACTCACTTCGCGCCAGCGCCGATCGCGACGAGCCGCGCATCGGCGTGCTGTCGCCCGGCAGCTTCAGCGAGACCTACTTTGAGCACGCGACGCTGGCGCGCTATCTCGGCTTCCTGCTGGTCGAGGGCGACGATCTCGCGGTCAGCGACAACCGCATTCACATCCGCACCGTCGCAGGCCTCAAGCGGCTCGACGTGCTCTTGCGCCGGGTCGATTCCAATTCGCTCGATCCGCTCGAGCTCGATGCGTCCTCGCGGTTGGGTGTGCCCGGGCTGGTCGACGTGTTGCGCAAGGATGGCGTCGTCGTCGCCAACATGCCCGGCTCGGGCGTGCTGGAGGCGAGGGCGTTGCTCGGCTTCCTGCCGGCGTTGAGCCGTCGCCTGCTCGGCGAGGAATTGAAGATGCCGCATATCGCGACCTGGTGGTGCGGCCAGCGCTCGGCGCGCGAGGAGGTTTTGGCACGGCTCGACGAGGTCGCAATCGAGGGCGCCTATCGCCGTGGCGTTCCCGGCTTCCACAGCACGGGACCTGTGCTTGCGAGCGAGCTCGACGCATCCGAGCGCCAGCGCCTGATCGACGCCATCGGCGGGCGCGGCATGGATTATGTCGGCCAGGAGGTGGTGCGGCTGTCGACGATGCCTGTGTGGGAGCAGGGGCAACTCACGCCGCGCCCCTTCGTGCTGCGCGTGTTCGCTGCCGCCACGCCCGACGGCTGGACCATCATGCCCGGCGGCTTCTGCCGGATCGCCGAACAGGCCGACGCGCGCGCCGTCTCGATGGGCGATGGAGCGCGTGCCGCCGACGTCTGGGTCGTTTCGGAGAAGCAGGTCTCGACCGCGACGCTGCTGCCGGCAACTGACAAGGTGCGGATCCGTCGCATCGCGGGCGTGCTGCCGAGTCGTGCGGCGGACAATCTGTTTTGGCTCGGCCGCTATCTCGAACGCGCCGAGGCCACGCTGCGGCTGGTGCGCGCGCTCGGCTCGCCGATGCGCGGGCCCAACAACAAGGGCGCATCGGCCGCGATGCAGTCGGCCGAGCGCATCCAGCGCATCCTCGTCGCCTGGGGCGCGATCTCCCAAGCCTCGCGCACGGCTCCTGGACGGATTGCCGCCGAAGCACTGCAAAGCCCTGACCGTTTCGGCTCTGCGCTGTCGCTGGTGCGGGCCGCGCAACGCACGGCAACCGGCCTGCGTGAGCGCTTGTCGCCCGATGCCTGGCAGGTGATCACCGAGATGGCCGAGCGGCTCGCCTATGAGGTCGAGGACGACGACAGCGTGCTCAGCGCTGCCGAGCTCACCTTGCAGGAGCTCGCGAGCTTCGCCGGCCTTGCGCAGGAGAACATGAATCGCGCTGCCGGCTGGCGTTTCCTCGACATGGGGCGCCGCGCCGAGCGCGCCATCAACACCACGCGCTTCGCGCGACAGTTCGCCTATGACGAGGCGGGCGATGAGGACCTCGACGTGCTACTGACGCTGGTCGATTGCCAGATCACCTATCGCTCGCGCTATCTGCTGGCGCCGGTGCTCGCGCCGGTACGCGATCTCGCGGTGCTCGACACCTACAATCCGCGCTCGGTCGCCTTCCAGGTCGCAAGCCTGAACGAGCACATCGCAGCGCTGCCGAGCCTGAAGGAGTACGGCCTGATCGAGAAGCCGCAACGACTTGCAGTCGCCGTGCAGGCGATGCTCGCCACAGCCGAGGCGGAGAAGCTCGAGGTCAAGTCGCTGTTCTCGCTGGAGCAGGACTTGCTCAACCTGGCGGAGGCGATCGGGCTGCATTACTTCCCGCATGGCCCCAATGCCAGCCGGCCGGAAAAGCTGACGGGGCTGGCGTGATCTACGACATCCGTCACGTCACGACCTATTCCTACGAGAGTCCGGTCAGCTTCGCCCGCTGCACGCTACGGCTGGAGCCGAAGAGCGGCGACGGGCAAGAGCTGATCTCGCACCACGTCGAGATCCGGCCGCGGCCTGCGGACCGCCATGCCAGGCGCGATTTCTTCGGCACGCTGACCGAGAACGTCGTGATCGAAGTTTCGCATCGCAATTTGCGCATCGATTCCCGCTCCCGCGTGTCGGTGTCGCGAAATCCGCCGCCGCGCGATGCCTTCAGTCCGCCCTGGGAAAGCATCCGTGACATCGCTTTCGAGGCGACGAGCCTCGGGCCATCGTCACCGGTCGGCTACGTGTTTGCGAGCCCTCTGGTGCCGGTGCTGCGTCCCGTCAGCGCCTATGCTGCGATGAGCTTTGCGCCCGGCGGCGGTATCCTCGCCGGCGCCGTCGATCTGATGCATCGTATCCGCAGCGAATTTCGCTACGACCCGAAGGCGACGGTGATCTCGACGCCGCTCAACGAGGTGTTCGACAAACGCCACGGCGTCTGCCAGGACTTTGCCCATGTGATGATCGCCGGGCTTCGCGGGCTCGGGCTGCCGGCGGCCTATGTCAGCGGCTATTTGCGCACCATCCCGCCGCCCGGCCAGCCGCGCCTGCAAGGCGCCGATGCCACGCACGCCTGGGTGTCGCTATGGTGCGGGTCTGAGCTCGGCTGGGTCGGGCTCGATCCGACCAACGATCTCCTGGTCGCCAACGATCACATCGTGCTCGCGGTTGGCCGCGACTTCTCCGACGTCTCGCCGGTCGACGGCATCATCGTCGGCTCGCCGAAGCAGAAGCTCGGCGTCGCCGTGGACGTGCTGCTGGTGGAGTAGGAATTGTCACCAGATGCACCGCTGACCACGGGAAGACCGTCGCGCAACACAAATCTTTTCGCTACGTCTCCATTGGAGATTTGGTCAGCCGGGCCGAGATGGGCTATGCTGCCCCCGGGGCGAGGAGAAACGAGGCGTCAGGAGTTGGCGTGGGAACACCACCGACGACGGGGCTGCATCCATGATCACGTTACCGAGACTGGCTGCCGAATCTCTGGAAAAGCTGCTCGGCTCGTTCATGCGTCGCCGGTACGACGAGTCCTCCGCGAGGACGATCGAGGGCGCGACGCGTACCGCGATGGAATGTATCGGCAACAGCGATGCGCTCTATCACAATATCGAGCATACAATGCTCGTGACACTGGCGGGCCACGCCATCCTGAATGGCCGATATCTCCATACCCACATGGAGGCGGAGGATTTCATCCACGTCCTGATCGCCTGCCTTGCCCATGACATCGGCTATGTGCGCGGCCTGTTCGAGGAGGATGATAAGGATGGCTTCCTGATCGACGCCGCCGGCACCAAGATCGCGCTGCCGCGTGGTTCCTCCGATGCCAGCCTGATGATGTATCACGTCGACCGATCGAAGCTTTACGTGATGCGGCGGCTGCAGCACATTCCGGGGCTCGACCCGGAGCGCATTGCGCGCGCCATCGAAGGCACGCGGTTTCCGGCCCGGGACGGCCAGGACTACGATGCCGACGCCTCGATCCTGCGCGCTGCTGATTTTATCGGCCAGCTCGGCGATCCCAACTACCTGCGCAAGGCCAACGCGCTCTACTATGAATTCGAGGAGGTCGGTATCAACCGCCAGCTCGGCTACGACTCGCCCGCCGACATCGTGCATCGCTATCCGCAATTCTATTGGGACAGCGTCGCTCCGCATATCCAGACCGAGATCGGCTATCTCAACCAGACCGACATCGGCCGGCAGTGGATCGCCAACCTCTACAGCAACGTGTTCCGCGCCGAGCGCGACATTCCGCTGTCGGGACCGCAGAAGTAGGTCGGAGCCTTGTAGCCGCGTAGCCCGCATGAGCGGAGCGACATGCGGGTTGCTCGCTCCGCGGTCCCGGATATCGCTACGCTCATCCGGGCTACAATATCGTTTTTTTGCAAGAGGGTTGTCGCAAGAATGCAACCGAAAACAGTGATCGCCGGCGTTCTCGAAATCGCCTATCTCGAATTCGGCGCGCCGGATGGCTGGCCCTGCATCATGGGCCATGGTTTTCCCTACGACGTCCACGCCTATGCGGAGACCGCGCCGCTGATCGCGCAATCCGGTGCGCGGGTGCTGGTGCCGTCGCTGCGCGGATACGGCGGGACGCGGTTTTTGTCCGACAAGACGTTGCGCTCGGGCGAGCAGGCGGCGCTCGGCGCTGACCTCCTGGCGTTCATGGATGCTCTGAAGATCGAGCGCGCAATGGTCGGCGGTTATGACTGGGGCGGGCGCGCGGCCTGCGTGGTCTCGGCGCTCCATCCGGAGCGCGTGGTCGGGCTCGTCTCCGGTAATTCCTACAACATCCAGAACATCGCGCGATCGATGGAGCCGGCTTCGCCGCCGGAGGAAGCCGCGCTCTGGTATCAATATCTCTTTCACAACGAACGCGGCCGGCGCGCGCTGGAGCGCAACCGGCGCGGCTTTGCCCGCCAGCTCTGGTCGATGTGGTCGCCGACCTGGGCGTTCGATGATGCGACGTTCGACCGAAGCGCAGCTGCCTTCGACAATCCGGACTTCGTCGACGTCGTGATCCACTCCTACCGGCATCGCTATGCGCTGGTCGAGGGCGATCCCGCCTATGCGGCAATCGAGGCACAGCTTGCCATGCAGCCGCCGATCCGCGTGCCGACGATCGCGATCGACGGCGATCACGACGGCGTCATTCGTGGCACCGCCCATCACGCGCACAAGTTCGAGGGCTCTTTCGAACGGCGCGTGTTCAACGGGGCAGGTCACAACCTGCCGCAGGAGCGGCCCGCCGAATGGGCGCAGGCCGTGCTCGACCTGCGCAAGGCCGCAAACAGGTAAGCCTGGTTCCGAGCCGCGCTGATTTTTCCCCTATCCCCGGAACCTTTTTCCGTTGGCGCCGTCCAAGCCTTGGTACCGCGCCGCAATTGCCAGCGGCTAGTCAGGGGGAGGAGTTCATATGGAACGACAAGCGCGACGGCTGGAACGCGTTGCACTCGCGCAAGCGCCGGCGGAGGTCCCGAGCCAGGCGGAGGTCGAGGACGCCGTCCGCACCATGATCCGCTGGGCGGGCGATGATCCCGCACGTGACGGCCTGCGCGAGACGCCGGACCGGGTGGCGCGTGCGTTTCGGGAATACTTTGCCGGCTACGCGCAGGACCCGACCGAAATCCTGCAAAAGACTTTTGAGGAGATCGAGGGCTATGACGAGATGATCGTGCTGCGCGGCGTTCGCTTCGAGAGCCATTGCGAGCACCACATGGCGCCGATCGTCGGACGTGCCTGGGTCGCCTATATTCCGCAGGGGCGCGTCGTCGGCATTTCCAAGCTCGCGCGGGTGGTCGACATCTACGCCAGGCGCCTCCAGATCCAGGAAAAGATGACGGCGCAGATCGCCAACTCGATCAATGACGTGCTGAGGCCGCAAGGCGTCGGCGTGATTATCAAGGCCACGCATCATTGCATGACCACGCGCGGCGCGCACAAACCGGGCACCGATCTCGTCACCAGTCGCATGCTCGGCGTGTTTCGCGATAACGCGTTGACGCGGCAGGAGCTGCTGGGCCTCGCCAACTCGGACGATTGAGACGCAAAGCCACGGGAGACGGCGCATGAGCGATGAGAAGAAGCCGAGTGGACCCGATCTAGCCAAGGGCGTGAACCTCGCCGATTTCAACAACGGAAAGCTGCTCGGCCATGTCGGTGGCGAAGACGTTCTCCTGGTGCAGCTCGGCGCCGAGGTCGTGGCGATCGAACCGGCTTGCACGCACTATCATGGTCCGCTCGCCGAGGGGCTCGTGGTCGACGACACCATCCGATGCCCCTGGCATCACGCCTGCTTCTCGCTGCGCACCGGCGAGGCGGTCGCAGCGCCGGCGCTGAATGCGCTGGCGGTCTGGGAGGTCGAACGCGAGAAGGACGAGATCATCGTGCGTCGCAAGCGAGAGGCGCCACCACGGGCCGCGCCGCATCGCTCCGCGCCGACGCCGGACCGGTTTGTCATCGTCGGTGGCGGCGCGGCGGGATTTGCAGCGGCCGAAATGCTTCGCCGCGAGGGCTTTGCCGGCAGCATCACCGTGCTCAGCAACGACAGTGCCTTGCCGGTCGACCGGCCGAACCTGTCGAAGGACTATCTGGCTGGCAATGCGCCGGAAGATTGGCTGCCGCTCCGGCCAGAGGATTATTACGCGGACGCAGGCATCGAGCTCAGGCTCGACACTTCCGTCGCCGCGCTCGATCCGAAACAACGTCATGTGACGTTGGGCAACGGCGACAAGGTGCCGTTCGACCGGCTGCTGCTGGCGACCGGCGCCGAGCCCGTGAAGCTACAGATTCCTGGTGCCGACCAGCCGCATGTCCACACCCTGCGATCGGTCGCCGACAGCCGTGCCATCATCACGGCAGCGGGCAGCGCCAAACGCGCGCTGGTGATCGGGGCGAGCTTCATTGGCCTCGAGGTCGCCGCCTCCTTGCGGGCGCGCAAGCTCGAGGTTCACGTCGTCGCACCGGAGGAACGGCCGATGGAGCGCATCCTGGGAGCCGAGATGGGCGATTTCGTCCGTGCTCTTCATGAAGAGAACGGCGTCCATTTCCACCTCAGGGACACCGTGGAAAAACTCGATGGCCGCCGCGCGCACCTGAAAAGTGGCGGCGTGATCGAGGCAGACCTCGTGGTGGTCGGCATCGGTGTCAAGCCGCGCCTCGAACTGGCCGAGCGGGCCGGGCTTGCGATCGATCGCGGCGTGACGGTCGATGCTTACCTCGAAACCAGCGCGCCCGGCATCTTTGCGGCCGGCGACATCGCGCGCTGGCCGGACCCGCATTCTCGGACCAACATTCGCGTCGAGCACTGGGTGGTTGCCGAGCGGCAGGGGCAGACCGCGGCGCGAAACATGCTCGACCGGAGCGAACGCTACGACGCCGTGCCGTTCTTCTGGAGCCAGCATTATGACGTGCCGATCAATTATGTCGGCCATGCCGAAGGCTGGGATGACATCAAGATCGACGGCAGCATCCCGAGCAAGGACTGCCTGCTCCGGTACCGGAAAGGCGGCCGCGTGCTCGCGGTCGCGTCAATTTATCGCGATCTCGACAGTCTGAAGGCCGAGCTTGAGATGGAGGGGTCGCGCGCCTGAAGCGCGCCTTGGCGGCCTTGACCTGTATCAACGGTGGCGCCTGCGGCGGCTGCTCTTCTGGCTGTCGCCCCCGCCGGGCTCATGCTATCCTGACGTGTGCCGTGGGGGCTCGCATGTAGGAGTGGCCGTCATGACAACTGCTTCGGATATGTCTCACAGACTAGGCTTGGGCTCCGGCATCGCGGCGTTGCGCCCGAAATGGGGCTGGATCGTCGCGCTCGGCGTCGTCTACGTCATTGCCGGCTTCATTGCGCTCGGCAGCGTGGTGATCGCGACGGTCGCGAGCGTGCTGGTGGTCGGCGTTATGATGATCGTGGCTGGCGTGACCGAGGTGATCGGCGCTTTCCAGATGAAGAGCTGGGGCAAGTTCCTGATCTGGGCGCTGCTCGGCGTTCTCTACGTCATCGCGGGCTTTTTGACCTTCGAGAACCCGCTGTTTGCTGCGGTGCTGCTGACCCTGTTCCTCGGTGCCTCGCTGATCGCTTCCGGCGTCGTCAGGCTGTTTCTTGCCTTCAGCATGAAGCGGGAGAGCCCCTGGATCTGGGTCGCGCTCTCGGCCGTCATCACGCTGTTGCTCGGCCTGTTGATCCTGGCTCGCTGGCCGGTCAACAGCGTCTACATCCTCGGCCTGTTCCTCGGCATCGACCTGATCTTTGCCGGCGCGGGCTGGCTGAGCCTCGGCTTCAGCCTGCGGCGCGGCACTTAAGGCGCGCGAGGAAGGGCTGATTTTCAAGTCGCGGTTGACCGCGCGATCCTGCGCGCGGCCGAAGGGGAGTGCTTCATGCGTTGGGTCTATCTCGCCATCATCATCCTGTTCGCGGTCGCGATCGTGGTGTTCGCCGCGCAGAATTTCGAGACCGTGACGGTCTCGTTCTTCAGGGTGAACCTCAGCCTGCCGCTCGCGGTGCTCACCGTCGTCGTCTATCTGCTAGGCGCGGTGACCGGCGGAAGTCTGTTCGCGCTGCTGCGACGCTCCTACAAGGGCTCCTGGCGCAGCGTCGAATGATGCGGGGAGCTAGCTCGCCTTGGCGATGTGGCGCTCGGCCGGGCCCGAGCGCAAATTCTGGAAGAATTTTTCCACCTCGCGCGACAGGGTTTCGGCCGTTGCGGTCAGGCTGCCTGCCGCGGTCAGCACGGAGGTTGCCGCGGTGTCGGTCTCGCCGATGGCGTCGCGCAGCGAGGTGATGTTGGCGACCAGGGTCTCGTTGCCTTGCGCAGCGGATTGCGCGTTGGCGGAGATTTCGCGGGTCGCGGAGTCCTGCTGGCCGATGGCGCCTGCGATGGCCGAGGTGACGTCGTTGATCTCGCGCACAGCGCCGCCGATCTCGCGCACGGCCTCGACCGCGTTGCGGGTCGAGGACTGGATCATGCCGACGTTCTCGCTGATCTCCGCGGTCGCCTTCGCCGTCTGCCCCGCGAGCGCCTTGACCTCATGGGCGACGACGGCAAAGCCGCGGCCGGCGTCGCCGGCGCGCGCCGCCTCGATGGTGGCGTTGAGCGCGAGGAGGTTGGTCTGCTCGGCGATCGCCTGGATCAGATTGAGCACACCGTCGATGCGCTGTGTGGCGGCTGCCAGGCTCTCGATCTCGGAGATCGATTTCTCGGTGCGCTGGCCGGTCTGCTCGACGGCGCTCGCCGATTGCCGCACCTGACGGCCGATCTCCTCGACGGAGACCGACAGCTCTTCCGCCGCACCCGCCACCGCCGTGACGTTGTGCGAGGCCTGCTCGGTGGCGCTCGCCGCCGTGCCGGCGCGCGTGCTGGCATCTGCCGTGACGCGGGTGATGGTCTTCGCGGTCTCGCGCATGGCGGACGCGTTGTCGGCAAGGCCCCGCATGACCGCGCCGATCGCTTCGCGGAAGGCCTCGACCGAGGTCTCGATGTGGCGGGCGCGCTCGTCGCGGGCCGCGGAGTCCTGGGAGACCTGAGAGGCGAGGTTGCGATTGCGGTCCATCGCCTCCTGAAAAATCCGGATCGCGCGCGCCAGCGCGCCGATCTCGTCGGCGCGCTCGGTATGCGGCACCACGACATTCTCTTCGCCGTCGGCGACCCGCTTGATGGTCGCGGTGATCGCCGAGAGCGGACGGGCGATCGAGCGCGCGATGATGACGATGCCGATGACGACGAGCGCCAGCGCGACGCCGCCGAGGCAGGTCAGCACGAATGAGAGCGTGCGATTGGTCTCGGTCTCCTGCGCAATCTGCCTGGCGCGCTGGGCGTAGACCTTGGACAGCGCCTCGAGATCCTTGTTCAACGCCAACCGCACGCTGCGATTGGCGTCGTTGTCGCCCCATTCGCGGCCAGCAGCCGGACCGATCTCATAGGCGCGGCGAACCAGTTCTTTCCGGAAGTCGATGAATTGCTCGATGCGCTTCTTGAACGTTGCGAACTGCTCGGCGTCGTCGGTCCTGACGATGGCTTCCCAGCCCTTCACCACGCCGAGGATCTCGTCGTTGAACTTGAGCAGACCGTCCCCGAACTTCTTCACGGCCTTTGGATCCGTCGACATGTAGACGCCGCGGGATTCCATCACCACGGCGTAAACCAGCGAGTTGACACGCTCGACGTTGAGCGCCGCCGCGTTCGCGGTCTCGATCGCAGCCGTGAGCTCGGCACCGCGGCGGCTGTTGTAGTCCGACAGCACCGCGATCCCTGCGGTGAGCAGCGCAAACAGTGCGAAAATCGAATAGAGCCTGGTGGCAAGGGTGAAACGGCCTGCCAGGCCGGCGGCATTCCCAGTGCGGTCAGTTGTCATGGCTTCCAGCGATCCGAATGGCCTTTAGGTGCGATCGGCAAGCACGAACGGTAAAATTGATACAAAACTATGCAGAATGAAGGTGGACGCGCCGTTAACGCGCCCGGGTTGCGTGTCCGTCCTTTGTCTTAGAAAATACAAGGGATATCAGTCTGTTGGAGACGCTGTCGGTTTTGGGCAATGCGCGTCCGGGGATCGGCATGCCATGCTGCAAAGATCGGCATGCACGGCTGCCGTCAGGCACGTATTCCTCGGAGCTGGATTAGTCTGCATCGGCCGTTGGCCGACTGACGCCGGAGGGGCTTTTGGTCTACCGCCACACCATCGATGCCACGAACTATGTTTTCGCCGATCTGCGCGACCTCCTGGCCAAGGCGACCCCGCCTCGCTCCGGTGACCGGCTGGCCGGGATCGCGGCTGCCAGCGCCGAGGAGATGATCGCGGCGCGGATGGCGCTCGCCGACGTTCCGCTTGGCCAATTCCTCCAGGAAGTGGTGATCCCCTATGAGGCCGACGAGGTCACGCGCCTCGTCATCGATACCCACGATAAGAAGGCCTTCGCGCCGGTGGCCGCGCTTACCGTCGGCGGCTTCCGCGACTGGCTGCTGTCGGACGCCGCGACGACGGAAGGTTTGCGAAAGCTGGCCCGCGGCATCACGCCGGAGATGGCGGCCGCGGTGTCGAAGCTCATGCGCAACCAGGATCTGATCCTGGCGGCCCGCAAATGTGAGGTGATCACATCGTTCCGCAACACCATCGGGCTGAAGGGGCGGATGAGCACGCGGCTCCAGCCCAACCATCCCTTCGACGACGCCAAGGGCATCACCGCCTCGATCCTTGACGGCATTCTGCTCGGCGCGGGCGATGCCTGCATCGGAATCAACCCGGCGAGCGACGACCCCGCGACCATCGGCCAGTTGCTGCGGCTGCTCGACGAGATCATCTCGCGGCTCAACATCCCGACCCAGAGCTGCGTGCTCACCCATGTGACGACGACGCTGTCGCTGATCGGGCAGGGCGTGCCGGTCGACCTGGTGTTCCAGTCGGTCGCCGGGACCGAGGCCGCCAACCGCAGCTTCGGCATCGATCTCACTTTGCTCGGCGAAGCCCACGAGGCCGGGCGGTCGCTGAGGCGCGGCACGGTCGGGCAGAACGTGATGTATTTCGAGACCGGCCAGGGCTCGGCGTTGTCGGCCAATGCCCATCACGGCGTCGACCAGCAGACCTGCGAGGCGCGGGCCTATGCGGTCGCCCGCGCGTATCAGCCCCTGCTGGTCAACAGCGTGGTCGGCTTCATTGGCCCGGAATATCTCTATGACGGCAAGGAGATCATCCGCGCCGGGCTCGAGGATCATTTCTGCGGCAAGCTGCTCGGCCTGCCGCTCGGGGTCGACATCTGCTACACCAACCATGCCGAAGCGGACCAGGACGACATGGACAATCTCCTGACGCTGCTGGCTGCCGCCGGCGTCACCTTCATCATGGGGGTGCCGGGCGCCGACGACGTCATGCTGAACTATCAGTCGACCTCCTTCCATGACGCGCTTTATGTCCGCGACGTCTTCGGCCTGCACCGCGCGCCGGAGTTCGACGACTGGCTGGCGAAGAGCGGGATTGCGGGTGCCGATTTCCGGCTTGCTCGTGATGCGGGGCTGCTACCCGATTTTGCCTCACGCCTGATTGCTTGAAGCCGGCCCGAATTTCGCATGATCACGGACAATCAGCGTGAACCGGGGAAACCATTGCGGCGTCTCATGAATTAGGCCCATGCCACAATATTGAGGAATTTCGGGCCCAGCGTTACGTTATGTGTCTCTATGTCTGTTCTGCACGGTTTGTAGAAGGTCGTTGGGGGAAGTTCGATGCGCGCTGAAAGCAACGGAACGGTCCGGCACATTCTCTGCGTCTTTCCGCGCTACACATCGTCTTTCGGCACATTCGAGCACGCCTATCCCCTGACCGATGGCGTCAAGGCCTTCATGCCGCCGCAGGGGCTGCTGCTGATCTCCGCCTATCTGCCCAGGGAGTGGCAGGTGAAGTTCGTCGACGAGAACCTCCGTCCGGCGACGAAGGAGGAGTTCGAATGGGCGGAGGCGGTCTTCGTCAGCGGCATGCACATCCAGCGCCAGCAGATGAACGACATCTGCCGCCGCGCCCATGAGTACGATCTGCCGGTCGCGCTCGGCGGCCCATCGGTCAGCGCCTGCCCGGATTACTATCCGTCCTTCGACTATCTCCATGTCGGCGAGCTCGGCGATGCCACCAATGAGCTGATCGCGATCCTGTCGCGCGACATCGCGCGCCCGGCGCAGCAGGTGGTGCTGACGACCAACGACCGCGTGCCGATGGCGGAGTTTCCGATACCCGCCTACGAGCTTGCGGAGGTGAAGAAATACTTCCTCGGCAGCATCCAGTATTCCAGCGGCTGTCCCTACCAGTGCGAGTTCTGCGACATCCCCGGCCTCTACGGCCGCAACCCGCGCATCAAGACGCCGCAGCAGATCATCGCCGAGCTCGACCGCCTGCGCGAATGCGGCATGACCGACACGGTCTATTTCGTCGACGACAATTTCATCGGCAACCGCAAGGCGGCGATGGACCTGTTGCCGCATCTGATCGAGTGGCAGAAGAAGACCGGCTATGTGATGCGGCTCGCCTGCGAGGCGACGCTCAACATCGCCAAGCGCCCGGAAATCCTCGAGAAGATGCGCGAGGCCTATTTCATCACCATCTTCTGCGGCATCGAGACGCCCGATCCCGACGCGTTGCACGCGATGCAGAAGGACCACAACATGATGGTCCCGATCCTTGAGGGCGTGCGTACCATCAACTCCTACGGCATGGAGGTGGTGTCCGGCATCATCATGGGGCTCGACACCGACAAGCCGAACACGTCGGATGCGCTGCTTTCGTTCGTCGAGGAATCCCGCATTCCGCTGCTCACGATCAACCTGCTCCAGGCGCTGCCGAAGACGCCGCTGTGGGACCGGCTCGAGCGTGAGGGCCGGTTGATCAACGATGAAGGCCGCGATTCCAACGTCAACTTCCTGTTGCCCTATGACGATGTCGTGGCGTCCTGGAAGTTCTGCATGGAGCGGGCCTACGCGCCCGAGAAGGTCTATGCGCGCTATCAGCACCAGTGTGACTACACCTATGCCAACCGCATCAAGGTGCCGGTGCCTGCGGAGATGAAGACCTGGCCCAACATCAGGCGCGGTCTCGTCATGTTGCGCAACATCTTCTGGAAGGTCGGCGTGCTCGGCGACTACAAACGCGTGTTCTGGAAGTTTGCGCTGGGCCGGATCAGGCGCGGCGATCTCGAAGGCCTGATCGGGTGCACCATGATCGCGCACCATCTCATCACCTTTGCGCGCGCGGCATCGAGCGGCCAGCAGAACGCGTCGAACTACTCGCTGCGGCTGCGCGAGGCGTCCGTTCCCGCTGAATGATGCGACATGTCTAGCCCTGCCGTTCCGAGCCGCCCGACCCTGGACCTGCGGACGTTGACGCCCGCGCGCGTGGCGCTCGGGCGCAGCGGGGCGAGCCTGCCGACCAAGCCGCTGCTCGACTTCACGCTCGATCACGCGCGCGCCCGCGACGCCGTGCATGCCGTCTTCGATGTCGAGCGGATGATCGCCGAACTCGCCGAGTTCGGCGTTCCCGCTGTTGCGACGAGGAGCCGCGCCGCCGATCGCGGCGACTATCTGCGGCGGCCGGATCTCGGACGCCAGCTCGAGCCGACATGCGCCGAGCATCTCGCGTCGCGCGCCGCGGATCCCGGCCGGCTTGTAATCGTGATCGGCGACGGATTGTCGCCGACGGCGGTGCATGCGCACGCGATTGGGTTGTTGCGCGCGCTGCTGCCGGACCTCGCCGATACGCCGCCTGTCGCAGTTGACCACATCGTTGTCGCCTCAGGCGCACGTGTGGCGCTGGGCGACGAAATCGGCGCTATTCTCGGCGCAGCCATGGTCGTGATGCTGATTGGCGAGCGGCCGGGCCTGTCGGCCCCCGACAGTCTCGGGGCCTATCTGACCTTTGCGCCAAAACCCGGCCGTACCGATGCCGAGCGCAATTGCGTCTCCAACATCCATCGGGCTGGGCTCAGTTGTGACGAGGCAGCCTTCAAGATCGCCTGGCTGGTCCGCGCAGGCCTGTCGCGGGACGTGACCGGCGTGGCGCTGAAGGACGAGAGCGGCGATCTGCCGGCGCGAATCGGCACAGCGCTGCCAGAATGAGCCATCAAGGGCCGAAATTGCCGCATCTTGATCGATTTTGTTGCCCAGCGCGCGCTTGCGAGGGGGCGTGCCGACCTGCTAAACCCCTCGCGGCGATTTCCCGCGCTTTTTCAAAGGGCAAGCCTCCCATCTGTGTGGCGTTTTCCAGCCGATATGCGGGGCGCATAAGCTCACCAACCGAGCCGATTTAGGAACTGGACAAGGCATGCTCGAAAAGCACAGCGAGAGTGAGGTTCATGTCGACAAGGTCGAGCAGGGACCTTCGTCCTCCATCGCTTTTGGACTTGAACGCATCGGGCTGATTGCCGTCCGCGCGCCGGTCCTGTCCTGCCTGATCCTGATCGCACTGATCGTCGGTGCCGTCTTCGGCATCGAGCGGATCAAGATCGACGATTCGCTGTCGCAGCTGTTCCGCTCCAACACGCGGGAATTCCGCCAGTACGAAGAGGTGACGAAGAAGTTCCCGGCCGAGGAGTTCGACGTCCTCGTCGTGGTCGAGGGCAAGACCTTGCTGGCGCGCAACAACCTCGAGAAACTGCGTGACTTCGTCACCGACATGCAGCTGGTCGAGGGCACGCGCGGCCTGGTCTCGCTGTTCTCGGCACGCCAGGCGCCGGCGCCGGGCAAGCTGCCGGCGGCGCTGTTCCCGGCCGAGCTGCCCGAGGGCGCGGCCTATGACCAGTTCATCGAGACCGTCAAAAACAACGAGATCATCCGCGGCAAGCTCTTGTCCGAGGACGGCACGCTCGCGCTGATCGTGCTCTCGCTCGATCCCGAAGTGGTCGCCTCCAGCAAGCTGACCAAGACCGTCGGCGACATCCGCGCGCTGATGAAGGAGGATCTCGGCGACACCGGCCTCAGCGTGCAGCTTTCTGGCGTGCCGGTGATGCAGCTCGAAATCCGCAACGCGGTCGAGCGCGACGGCCTCACCTACAACATCCTCGGCATTCTCGCCGGCTGCATCATCGCGATCATCTTCTTCCGCAAGATCTCGTTCATGGTGGTGGCGGCATTCCCGCCGATGATCGCGATCCTGATCGCGCTCGGCGCGCTCGGCTGGGCCAACTTCAATCTCAACATGTTCCTGAACGTGATGACGCCGCTCATCATGGTCATCAGCTTCTCGGACTCGATGCAGCTCACCTTCGCCGCGCGCGACCGGCTGATCGCGGGCCAGGACAAGTTCACCGCGTTCAAGAACGCGGTGCTGGTGGTGGGCCCGGCCTGCGTGCTGACGCACGGCACCGCCGGCATTTCCTTCATCGCGCTGCAGTTCTCCGACTCCGACCTGATCCGCAAGTTCGGCGAGGCCGGCCTTGCCGCCACCATCATCGCGCTGGTCACGGTGCTGTCGCTGGTGCCGGTGTTCGGCGTTCTCTTCGTGCGCAACGAGAAGATCTTTGCGGTCAAGTTCCAGAGCGCTGATGCCGGTGTGCAGGCGCTGCGCAATTTCTGCTACTGGATCGCGGTGCGCATGGTCGGCCGGCCCGGCCTGTTCAGCCTGATTGCGCTGCTGTTCGTCGCCAGCCTCGGCGTCATCTACGCCAATCTGCAGCCGCGCTACCGGCTCGCCGACCAGGTGCCGGACAAGCGCCAGGCGGTTGCCGCCAGCAACCGGCTCGACGCCAAGCTGACCGGCGCCAACCCGGTCAACGTGCTGATCACGTTCCCCAAGGGTGAATCGCTCTATTCGCCGGAGACGCTGCAAACCATCGCGGATGTGCACGCGACCGTCGAGAAGGCGGCGGGTGTCGGCAACGTCTGGTCGCTGGAGACGCTCCGCCGATGGCTGGCGGAAAAGGCCGGCAGCGACGATGTCGCGACCCTGAAGGAATACGTCAACGTCATCCCCGAGCATCTGGTGCGGCGTTTCATCGACGCCGAGCAGGATGCGGTGGTCGTGGCCGGCCGCGTGCCGGACAAGGACTCCAGCCAGCTCTTGCCGATCGTCGACAAGCTCGATGCCGAGCTCGACGCCGTCCGCAAGAAGCATCCCGGCTACGAGGTCGCCGTCACGGGTCTCGCCGCCATCGCCGCGCGCAACTCGGCCGGTATGATCGAGAAGCTGAACCGCGGCCTCACTGTCGAATTCGCGCTGGTCGCGATCTTCATTGGTCTCGCCTTCCGCTCCTGGGTGGTGATGTTCGCCTGCATCCTGCCGGGCATCTTCCCGGTCGTGATGTCCGGAACGGTGCTGTGGGCGATGGGCGAGGGGCTGCAATTCGCCAGCGTCGTCGCGCTCACCGTCTCATTCGGCCTTGGCCTCTCCGCAACCATCCACTTCCTCAACCGCTTGCGATTGGAGAGCAAGCCGGGCGTCGGTTCGGCGCTCGCGGTGGAGCGCGCGACCGTGCTGGTCGGCCCGGCGCTGATCCTGACCACGGTGGTGCTGGCCTGCGGCCTCGTCGTCACCGTGTTCTCGGACCTGCCGTCGCTGCGGCTATTCGGCTGGCTCAGCGCCTTCTCGATGGTTGCAGCGCTCGTTGCCGACCTCTTCATCCTGCGCCCGACGGCGATGTGGCTGATCAACCTGCACGAGAAGCTGCAAGGGCCGGACAAGCGCGCGATCTGAGCGAGGCGGCTTCATGCCGCCTCTTGCTCACGCCTCGATACGGACGATCCCGTACGGATTGAACTTGAAGTCGTCCTCGCGGTATTTCGTCTCGTGTGAGACCGCGAGCTTGCGCGCCTCGAGCGTCGCCTCGATGCCGCGTTCGGCCATCTCGTTGGCGATCTCCTCCATAATCATCACGGTGCCCCAATCGCCGTCGCCGGCTCTGGCGACATAGACCTCGGGCAGGCCGACGAGGTGGTAACCGACCGTCTCGTTGTAGCGCTCGCCGCTGAGCGGGCGCTTGGCGAAGGCGAGGCGGCACGCTTTGGCCAAAGCGGGAGTCACGGCAAGACCCTGGCCGGTTGTCGCGCCCTTGCGCGCCTGATCAGCCAGGTTTCGCCAACGCTCGAGGCCATGCGCGACCCCCGCGCTCTCGCCTTTCACGGCCGTCGCGCCCGCTTCGATCATCTCCTCGACGATGCGCAGGGCCGCCGCTGAATAGGCAACCGTCTTCTGCTGATCCATCGGAGGACTCAGCACGTAGAGCACCGACTTGTGGTTGACCACGGCCTGCTCATCGGCGGCCGTCCAGGCCAGCGGAAACACGCGATCCCAGCAGACAGAAAACGACCGTGGCATATGCGGATCGGGCTTGGCTTGCGAATAGGTGCGGTCGATCTCGAAGCCAAAATCCTCGATCGTCTTCACGACGTCCTTCGGCGGATGCAGCAGGCTTTCGTCCTTGCCGAGAAAGCAGAGCACGTGACGCGGCTTGACTGCGGGCGCTTGCATTTCCGTCACCGGCGCATCACCCGCGAAGGCGGCATGCGGGGCGAGGAAGCCGACCGCCTTGAGCAGGGTTCTGCGAATAGGGTCCACGTCATGAAAAACCCCCGGCTCGCGAGAACCAGGGGCCATGTTGTCCAGTCAACGGGTGAGGGAAGCGCTTCAGCTCTTCACCATGGTGATGTTGACGCCGCGGATCTCGCCCTTGGAGCTGATCTGCACCGTTTGCTTGTTGCCGTTGGTGCGCAGCGTCAGGTTAGCGGCAAAACCGTTGGCCTCGACGAACACGTCGATCTGGCCGCCGCCGGCGGTGCCCTGCAGATTGCCGAAGATGTTGCGGCTGGCTTCGCTCCAATTGCCCGAAATGCGGTCGCCCTGGCTCGTCACGTCGCTGGTGAGGTCGAACTTGTAGCTGTCGCTAGCACAGTGCAGCGCCTGCTTCAGGCCGAGACCGCTGGCCGCGACCTTGTAGTCCGCCTTGCAGCGGATGCGCTCGGTCGAGCCGTCGGACAGCGCCACGGTGCCGGTGCCCGACCACGCGCCGTCAAAGCCGGCAAAGGGTCCGGACGACTGAGCATGGCTCGCCGAAACCGAGAAGAGCAGCGCGGCGCCAATGCCTGCCGCCTTGATCGCCAGTCCAGACCGTCCAAAGAATTTCATGTTCGAATATCCCGTTTTTTGAATGACGTTCGCTCCTAACAGAACGTCTCGCCGCATCGAAGGTTTAGTGTCCCCATCTGCTGGCAGGTTCAAACCATAACCCTGCGAGGTGTCAGGACGGCGAACGATTGCGGCCGTTTTCGCCGTTCCGCGCAGGGTTTCAGCTGTGCCTTTTCGATGACGTGTGCAAGGGCTTGCGATGCATGTCTGCAACAGGTCCATGGCAAAACACCGGCTGCCTAAATAATCGCATAGTATCAATCCCTTACATCTGCCAATGAAGGCCGTGCGAAGGTGCGATCTGGTGGATTTGGTGCCAATTTGGCCGCATTTACCAGTGCTTGTGCTGTCTCCACTGCTGCGCGCTCCGCGGCAACGCCATCAGAACAATCCGTTCCGGTCGTCCGCCCTGTGCTGTCCGGGAACGGAGAGATTCTGCCGCCAGAATGAAGGACTACAATGCGTAAATATCTCCTCGCTCTCACCCTGCTGTCGGCATCCCTTTCGACCGCGGCGTTCGCCCAGCAGCCCCAGCAGGGGCGCGGCACCGCCGAAGAGCAGAAGGCCTGCACGCGCGACGTGCAGAAATTCTGCCGTCCGGTCATCGATCAGGGCGATTTCACGATTCTGGCCTGCTTGAAGGAGAATCGGGCCAAGATCTCGCAGGCTTGCGATCAGGTCCTGAAGACCCACAACCAGTAAGCTTTCGCGGGGCCCGTGGAGCGTTCACGGGCCCGCCTTTGCGGCGGCCTCGATTCGTGAGGGCAGGGACCCGCGAGACAGGTTGGTTTTGCGGGCATATTCCCCTATATGGGGGCCGCGACGGCTCGGCCGGGCGCGCCTAAAAAAGCCTTCCTGTTCAGACGATTGTTAACCAGTCCTCGATGACCTCTGCGAGCGAATTGCGATCCGGCAAGGGTGACCGCGACGAGAATTTTCCCGTCGCGTCGTGGATTATTCATCCGCGTCACCGCGCGCTGATCCTCGCCTTCTACAATTTCGTCCGCACCGCCGACGATATCGCCGACCATGCGACGTTGCCGCCTGAGGAGAAGCTCGCCTATCTCGACCTGCTCGAGGCCGAGCTCAACGGCAACGGCGACACGCAGGCCGAGGCCGTCGTTCTCCGCCGTGCGCTGGCCGAGCGCGGTATGCCGCCGCGTCATGCGCTCGACGTGTTGATCGCCTTCCGCATGGACGTGACGAAGCTGCGCTACGAGACCTGGGACGAGGTCATCCACTACTGCCGCTATTCGGCGATGCCGGTCGGCCGCTTCATGCTGGACGTGCACGGCGAGGCGACCTCGACCTGGGTCGCTTCGGATGCGCTCTGCGCCGCCTTGCAGATCAACAATCACCTCCAGGATTGCGGCAAGGATTTTCGCGCGCTCAACCGCGTCTATCTGCCGCGCGATGCGCTGGCCGCAAGCGGCGCCTCGGTCGAGCAGCTCGGCGGCGATCATTCGCCGCCGCAGATGCTGGCCTGCCTCCAGGCACTCGCCGCACGCAACGAAGAGCTCCTGAACGAGAGCAAGTCGCTTTCCGCGGAAGTGCGGGACTTCCGCCTGGGCGTCGATATCTCGGTGATCCAGGCCTATGCCGACCGCATCGTGCGCCTGCTCAAGGTGCGCGATCCCCTGCGCGAGCGTGTGCATCTGAACAAGCTCGAGCTCCTTACCTTCAGCCTCGCTGGCATCGCCGGTGAAATCGGCCGCCGCGCCTTAGGGCGCAGGCCAATCTCCAATCCGGGGCCGGCGCATGACGCTTGAGGCGACCACGCCCGGCGCCAGTTATGGCTCGACCGCATCCGGCAGCTCGTTCTACGCCGCGATGCGGATCCTGCCGCGCGACCAGCGCGAGGCGATGTTCCAGATCTACAGCTTCTGCCGCCAGGTCGACGACATCGCCGATTCCAACGGCCCGCGCGATGAACGTCTCGCCGCGCTTCAGGAATGGCGCAACGACATCGATGCGCTCTATCAGGGCCATCCGCCGGCGCGGCTCTCCGACTACGTCGCTTCCGTGAAGACCTTCGGACTGAAGCGGGAGGATTTCCTCGCCATCGTCGATGGCATGGAGATGGACGTGCCGCAGGACATCCGCGCGCCGGACATGGCAGTCCTCGATCTTTACTGCGATCGCGTCGCAAGTGCCGTGGGACGCCTGTCGGTGCGGGTGTTCGGCATGCCGGAAGAGGATGGCATCCTGCTCGCCTATCATCTCGGCCGCGCGCTCCAGCTCACCAACATCCTGCGCGACATCGACGAGGACGCCGGCCTCGGCCGGCTCTATCTGCCGCGCGAAGGCCTGCTGCATGCCGGCATCACCTCCAATGATCCGCAGCGCGTGATCGCCGAGCGCGCCCTGCCAAAGGTCTGCCTGCCGCTCGCCCAGCGCGCGAAAGCGCATTTCGAGAAGTCGGACGAGATCATGGCGCGCAACAAGCGCCGCGCGGTGCGTGCGCCGCGGATCATGTCGAAATATTATCACGCCATTCTGGACCTCTTGCTCGAACGCGGCTTTGCCGCGCCCCGCACGCCGGTGCGTGTATCCAAGATCACACGTATCGCCATCCTACTCCGCTACGCAATTTTCTGATGTCAAAGACAGCTCACATCATCGGCGCCGGAATTTCCGGCCTCTCTGCCGCCGTGCGGCTCGCCAATGCCGGCTTCAAGGTCGCCGTGCACGAGGCGACGCAGCAGGCCGGCGGCCGCTGCCGCTCCTATTTCGACGGCGCGACCAATCTCGTCATCGACAACGGCAACCATCTCCTGTTGTCGGGCAATCGCCACGCGCTCGCCTATGCGCGCTCGATCGGCACCGAAGCGGGGCTGGTGGGCCCGGCGCGCGCGCAGTTTCCCTTCGTTGATCTGAAGACGGGGCAGCGCTGGCAGCTCGATCTCGGCGACAGCCGCCTGCCGGGCTGGGTGTTCGACGAGAGCCGCCGTGTCCCCGACACCGGACTGACCGACTATCTCAAGCTCGCGCCGCTGATCTGGGCGTCGGAGGAGACGCTGGTCGGCAAGTCGATCCCCTGCGAGGGCGTGCTGTATCAGCGCCTGGTGCAGCCGCTGTTGCTCGCGGCGCTCAACGTCGATCCGCCCGAGGGTTCGGCGGGGCTTGCCGGCGCGATCGTGCGCGAGACGTTGCTCGCCGGCGGCCAGGCCTGCCGCCCGCTGATCGCGCGCGACGGTCTGAGCGCTGTGCTGATCGAGCCCGCGGTGAAGTTCTTGACCGAGCGCGGTCACTCCGTGCAGCTCGGCCACGAGCTGCGCTCGTTCACGACCACGGACGGCAAGGTCAGCGCGCTCAATTTCGGCGGCGAGGACGTCGTCGCGATCGCGCCAGACGATGTGATCGTGATGGCGGTGCCGCCACGTGCCGCCGCTTCGCTGCTGCCGGGTGTGAAAACGCCGACGCAATTCCGCGCCATCGTGAATGCGCATTTCCGCTTTGAGCCGCCGCCGGGCTCGGCCCCCATCCTGGGCGTCATCGGCGGGGTCGTAGAGTGGCTGTTCGCGTTCCCGAACCGGCTGTCCGTCACCATCAGCAATGGCGACCGGCTGGTCGAGATGCCGCGCGAAGAACTCGCGCAGACGATCTGGAACGATGTCTGCATGGCGGGCGGCGTTGCCGGCGAGCTGCCACCCTGGCAGATCGTGCGCGAGCGCCGCGCCACCTTTGCCGCCACGCCCGAGCAGAATGCCTTGCGTCCCGGGCCGGTCACCGCGCTGAAAAACCTGTTTCTTGCCGGCGACTGGACTGCTACGGGATTGCCAGCAACCATTGAGGGATCGGTCCGGTCCGGCGATCGCGCCGCCGATTTGGTCCTGGCCGCACAGCGGACCTGACGGGCTTTGGTCCCGGTCAATTATCCAGACAACTATCGGAGATATCGAGCGAGATGCATTCCGTGAACAAGAGCGCGACTACCCGCGAAGTCTTGGAATCGAGCATTGCTTCGGCCACGCAAGGGTTGCTCGGCTTCCAGCAATCCGACGGCCATTGGGTGTTCGAGCTCGAGGCCGATTGCACCATTCCGGCCGAATATGTCCTGTTGCGGCATCATCTTGCCGAGCCGGTCGATGCCGCGCTCGAGGCCAAGATCGGCAACTATCTACGCCGTGTGCAGGGCGCCCATGGCGGCTGGCCCTTGGTGCATGACGGTGAGTTCGACATGAGCGCGAGCGTGAAGGCCTACTTTGCGCTCAAGATGATCGGCGATTCCATCGATGCGCCGCACATGGTACGGGCCCGCGAGGCGATCCGTTCGCGCGGCGGTGCGATTCATAGCAACGTCTTCACCCGCTTCACGCTGGCGATGTTCGGCGTGGTGAGCTGGCGCGCAGTGCCGGTGCTGCCGGTCGAGATCGTGCTGTTGCCGTTCTGGTCGCCGTTCCACCTCAACAAGATCTCCTATTGGGCGCGCACCACCATGGTGCCGCTGATGGTGCTTGCGGCGCTCAAGCCGCGCGCGCGGAATCCGAAAGGCGTGGGCATCGACGAGCTGTTCCTTCAGGATCCGCGCTCGATCGGCATGACCGCCAAGGCGCCGCACCAGAGCATGGCCTGGTTCGTGCTGTTCCGCTCGCTCGATGCCATCTTGCGCGTCATCGAGCCGATGTTTCCCAAGAGCCTGCGCAAGCGCGCGATCGATGCGGCGCTCGCCTTCACCGAGGAGCGGCTGAACGGCGAGGATGGCATGGGCGCGATCTATCCGCCGATGGCCAACATCGTCATGATGTATGACGCGCTCGGCAAGGACGAGAGCTATCCGCCGCGCGCGACCACGCGCCGGGGCATCGACAAGCTGCTCGTGATCAGGGACGACGAAGCCTATTGCCAGCCCTGCGTTTCGCCGATCTGGGATACGACGCTCAGCGCTCACGCGCTGCTCGAGGCCGGCGGCACACAAGCCGTACCGGCCGCGAAGCACGGCCTCGACTGGCTGATCCCAAAGCAGGAGCTCGATGTGAAGGGCGACTGGGCGGTGAAGCGGCCCGAGACGCGTCCCGGGGGCTGGGCCTTCCAGTACAACAATGCCCACTATCCCGATCTCGACGACACCGCCGTCGTGGTGATGTCGATGGACCGCATGCGCAAGGAGCACGGCACCGCCGGCTATGACGCCGCGATCGACCGCGGCCGGGAATGGATCGAGGGCATGCAGAGCGACGATGGCGGCTGGGCTGCCTTCGACGTGAACAACCTCGAATATTACTTGAACAACATCCCGTTCTCCGACCACGGCGCGCTGCTCGATCCGCCGACCGAGGACGTTACCGCGCGCTGCATCTCGATGCTGGCCCAGCTGGGCGAGACCGAGAAGACCAGCAAGCACGTGGCCGATGGGGTCGCCTATCTCCGGCGGACCCAGCACCCGGAGGGCTCCTGGTACGGCCGCTGGGGCATGAATTTCATCTACGGTACCTGGTCGGTGCTGTGCGCGCTGAATGCGGTCGGTGTCGGCCACACCGACCCGATGATTCGCAGAGCCGCCGACTGGCTGGTCTCGATCCAGAACAAGGACGGCGGCTGGGGCGAGGACGCCGTCAGCTACCGGCTCGACTACAAGGGCTGGGAGGCCGCTCCCTCGACCGCCTCGCAAACGGCATGGGCCTTGCTTGCTCTCATGGCGGCAGGCGAGGTTGATCACCCGGCCGTCGCCCGTGGGGTGGAGTACCTGATTGCAACACAGAACGAAAAAGGACTGTGGGACGAGCAGCGGTATACCGCCACAGGCTTCCCCCGCGTGTTCTATCTACGTTATCATGGTTACCCGAAGTTCTTCCCGCTGTGGGCGCTGGCGCGGTATCGGAACTTGCGGAACACCAACAGCAGGGTGGTAGGGGTCGGAATGTGACTTTGGGGACGGGGGACGGGGGCTCCGCGGGTAATGCAATAGACCTGCGGCCGATACTTATTGTGACCGGTCTGGTTCAGGAGGCCCGCATCGCGGCCGGCCCTGGCATGGCCGTTATCTGCTCTTCCAGCAGCCCGACGCAGCTGCGGGCGCTTCTCACGGTGGTGGATCCCGAGAGCATCCGGGGCGTGATCTCGTTCGGCGTGGCCGGTGGGCTCGATCCCACGCTCCGCTCGGGCGACGTCGTGGTCGCGACCGAGGTGCTGGCGGGCGATGCCCGCTGGGCCGCCGGCCTGTCGCTCAGCGAAGACCTCATCGACCGCCTGACCTCCGGACGGCGCCGCGTTGTGCGCGGCAGCCTCGCCGGTGCCGAGGAAGTGGTCACGGGCAGCTCCTGCAAGGCGGCGCTGCACTCCGAGACCGGGGCGGCCGCCGTCGACATGGAGAGCCATATCGCGGCTGCCTACGCCGCCGAGGCAGACCTGCCGTTCGCCGCACTCCGGGTCATCAGCGATCCCGCCCACCGCGCCTTGCCGGCGCTGGCGCGCGAGGCGATCAAGCCGAATGGCCAGATCGACGTGGCGACGATCTTGCGCGGCCTCGTGCGCAATCCGGGCACGCTGCGCGCGCTGGTCTCCACCGGCATCGACTTCAACCGAGCACTGCGTTCCCTGCGCGTCAGCCGCGATTTCCTGATCGGCAGCGATGGGCCTGTTCCCGAGACCGTCTGAGCGGTTTTGAATCGGACAAACTATTCGAAGCGGACAAACAAAAAAGGCCCGATCGCAACGCAATCGGGCCTTTTTGTTGCCGTCGATGTCCAGCCGCTTACGCGGCGGTCGAGGCCTTCTCCTGGGCGGCGAGCGCCTCGTCGCGGCGGATCTCGGAGAGCTTCTTCTGGACCTGCTCCGAGAAGATGTACTGCGCCGGACGCTGCTTGGAGAGGTCGATCTCAGGCGCCATCGGACCCGAGGTCTTGACGCCGCGCATTGCGACCCAGGCCGCCTTGATCGGGTTCGTCAGCGCCGCCGTCGCCGCCGTCGGCTCGTAGCCGCAATGCGCCATGCAGTCGGCGCACTTCTCATACTTGCCGGTGCCGTAGGAATCCCAGTCGGTGGTCTCCATCAGCTCCTTGAAGGTCTTGGCATAGCCTTCGCCGAGCAGATAGCAGGGCTTCTGCCAGCCGAAGATGTTGCGCGCGGGCATGCCCCAGGGCGTGCACTCGTATTCCTGGTTGCCGGCGAGGAAGTCGAGGAACAGGCCGGAATGCATGAAGTTCCACTTCTTGCCCTTGCCCATCGCGAAGACGTCGCGGAACAGCTTCTTGGTCTTGGTGCGGTTGAGGAAGTGCTCCTGGTCCGGCGCGCGCTCATAGGCGTAGCCGGGCGACATCGAGACGCCGACGCCGAGCTCGGTGGTGAAGTCCAGGAACTTTGCGATCTCTTCCGCCGGATGGCCATCGAAGATGGTCGCATTGACGTTGACCGTGAAGCCGCGCGCCTTCGCCGCCTTGATCGCGGACACGGCGCGGTCGAACACGCCCTTCTGCGACACCGCCTTGTCGTGGTGATCCTTCAACCCGTCGAGATGCACCGAGAAGAACAGGTACGGGGAGGGTTCGAACAGGTCTAGCTTCTTTTCGAGCAGAAGCGCGTTGGTGCAGAGCGAGACGAACTTCTTGCGCGCCACCAGGCCGCGTACGATCTCGCCGATCTCCTTGTGGATCAGCGGCTCGCCGCCGGGGATCGCCACCATCGGCGCGCCGCATTCGTCCGCGGCGTCCCAGCACTCCTGCGCCGTCATGCGGCGGTTGAGGATCGCGTCCGGATAGTCGATCTTGCCGCAGCCGACGCAGGCGAGATTGCAGCGAAACAGCGGCTCCAGCATCAACACGAGCGGATAGCGTTTGCGGCCAAGCAGTTTCTGCTTGACCAAATAGCCGCCGATACGCATTTCCTTGAAGAAGGGTATTGCCATCACACGTTTCTTTCTGGGCTTGGAATTCAGGTAGGTCAGCTTGCGGCGAGTTCCGCCGGAAGCCGAAATTCGATGTTTTCCTCGCGCCCTGGCAGCACCGAGACCGAAACCGGTCCGATCCGTCGCAGGGCTTCGATCACGTCATCCACGAGAACCTCAGGTGCCGAGGCGCCGGCTGTGATGCCGACGGTCTTGGCGTCTTTCAACCATTCCGGATTGAGCTCGCGGCCATCGGCGACCAGATAACTCGCCACGCCGGCCTCAGTGCCGATTTCGCGGAGCCGGTTCGAGTTGGAACTATTGGCAGCGCCCACCACCAAGATCACGTCGACCAGCTTACTTAAATCCCTTACCGCAGATTGGCGGTTCTGTGTCGCATAGCAGATATCCCGGATGTCAGGGCCTTGAATATCTGTAAATCGGGCCTGGAGGGCCGCAATAATGTCCCTGGTGTCGTCCACCGACAGCGTGGTCTGGGTGATGTAGGCCACTGGCCGATCGGCCGGCAGCATCAGGGCCTTAACCTCTTCGACGCTCTGGACCAGCAGCACGGGGCCCGGAACCTGGCCCATGGTTCCCTCGACCTCGGGATGGCCGGCATGGCCGATCAGTATCAGGGTACGGCCCTTGGAGATGTAGCGTTTCCCCTGATTGTGAACTTTCGTGACCAAGGGGCAGGTCGCGTTCAGCACAGGAAGGTCGCGCGCGGCAGCCTCTTCCTCGACGCTGCGCGCCACGCCGTGGGCGCTGAAAACAGTCATTGCCTTCGGCGGAACCTCGGACAGCTCCTCGACGAAGATCGCGCCCTTCTGCTTCAGGCTCTCGACGACGTATTTGTTGTGTACGATCTCGTGGCGCACATAGACGGGCGGGCCGTACTTCTCCAGCGCCCGCTCCACGATCTCGATGGCACGCACCACGCCGGCACAAAAGCCGCGCGGCTGCGCTAGATAAATTTCCATAGGGTGTCCATCACGCAAGTTGCACCAAATCCGTTCAGTTGTCCCCGGCGGCACCCCGATACTCACCAATAGTGCAATATCCGCACCATTGGTTCCGCACCGGTGGTAGCCGCCCACCCGTCCGTTTGGCCCCAAGCGCATGGAGGCACAGGGCCTTGTGTCAAAAAAACGGCCGCGAGGGAAGGCGGATCGCGTCCTCGGTTCCATTAACGGTACTATGATGCGGCAAGGTTAAGGCAGGTCCTCACCCCTTCGTCACTTTACCGCCTCAACTGGCCGTCTATACCCGCCCGCGCGATCGTTGACTTCCGTCAATTCCTCGAACCTCCCGACGGGTCAAACCGCCCAAAACAGCGATAGGTTTCGCCGGGGAACTCCGATAAACAGCGGGCGTTTCCGGCAAGCTGTTTGAAAGCCAGAAAGAATAGATGTGCTGCAAACTATAGTCGTTGCGATCGTCCGAGCCTGCACCCGATTTGCCACCCTCGTCGTTATCGCCGGGCTCCTGCTGGCGGTGGGCGCGGGCTACTACGCGGCGCGCCATTTCGCCATCAACACCGATATCAACTCGCTGATCGCGCAAAATCTCGACTGGCGGCAGCGCGACCAGGCCTTCGATCGTGCCTTCGATCGCGACGCCACCATTCTGGCCGTCGTCGAGGCGGCGACGCCCGAGATGACGACGGCTGCGGCCGACGCGCTCTACGCCAAGCTGAGGGACGACAAGACCAATTTCGTGTCGATGCAGCAGCTCGGCACCGGCGAATTCTTCGAGAAGAACGGGCTGCTGTTCCTGCCGACCGAAGAGGTCGGCAAGATCACCGGCCAGTTCGAGTCGGCAGCGCCCCTGATCGAGATCATGGCGGGCGATCCCTCGATCCGCGGCCTCACCGGCGCGCTGGAGACCGGGCTTGCCGGCGTCAAACGGGGCCAGGTGAAGCTCGACAACACCGAGCGTCCCTTCAACCTGATCGCGCAGACGGTTGAGACGGTCCTGAACAAGGGCAACGCAATCTTCTCCTGGCGCGAGCTCGTCAGCGACAAGCCGCTCTCCGACTCGGACAAGCGCGCCTTCATCGAGTTCAAGCCGGTCCTCGATTACAACGCGCTCGAGCCCGGCAAGGGCGCGACGGATGCGATCCGCAAGGCCGCGGCCGACCTTGATTTCCCGACCAAGTACCAGGCGCGGGTGCGCCTGACCGGTCCGGTCCCCATCGCCAATGAGGAATACGCCACGGTGCAGGAAGGCGTCGTCGTTAACGGCATCGGCACCGTCCTGGTGGTGTTGCTGATCCTCTGGCTCGCGCTGCATTCGGCGAAGATCATCTTCGCCGTGTTCGTGAACCTGTTCGTCGGGCTCGCGATCACGACGGCCGCAGGCCTGATGATGGTCGGCTCGCTCAACCTGCTTTCGATTGCCTTCGCCGTGCTGTTCGTCGGTCTCGGCGTCGATTTCGGCATCCAGTACAGCGTCCGCTATCGCTCGGAACGCTACAAGGTCAATGATCTCACTTCTGCGCTCGTGCTGGGCGCCAAGCGTTCGGCGATCCCGCTGTCGCTGGCCGCGATGGCGACTGCCGCAGGCTTCCTCTGCTTCATGCCGACCGATTACAAGGGTATTTCCGAGCTCGGCCAGATCGCCGGTGTCGGCATGCTGGTGGCGTTCCTCTCCTCGATCACCGTGCTGCCGGCACTGTTGAAGCTCTTGAACCCGCCTGGCGAGAAGGAGCCGGTCGGCTACGCCTTCCTGGCGCCGCTCGATCACTTCCTGGAGAAGCACCGCGTGGTGATCGTGGGCGGCACGCTGCTCCTCGCCGTCGGCGGCCTGCCGCTGCTCTACTACATGAAATTCGACTTCAATCCGATGAACCTGCGCAACCCCAGGGCGGAGTCGATCGCGACCTTCCTTGACCTGCGCAAGGATCCGAACACCGGCGCCAACGCCATCAACGTGCTGACCAATTCGGAAGAGCAGGCGACGCAGATCGAGGCGAGGCTCGAGAAGCTGCCGGAGGTGCTGCGGGTGATGTCCCTCGACAGCTTCGTGCCATCGGATCAGGCACCGAAGCTGAAGCTGATCGCGCAGGGCGCCAAGGTGATCAATCCCGCGCTCAACCCGGATCAGGTCGACGCTGCGCCTTCGGACCAGGAAAATGTCGACTCGCTGAAATCCTCGGTCGAGGCCTTGCGCAGGACTGCAGGCAACGACAAGGGACCCGGTGCTACCGCCTCGCGGCGGCTTGCGGATGGGCTCGAGAAGCTGGCCAACGCGGACGAGGCGACCCGCAACAAGGCACAGGACGTCTTCATTACGCCGATGAAGATCGTGTTCGATCAGCTCAGGAACGCGATGCAGGCCGAGCCGGTCACGCTGAAGTCGCTTCCGTCTGATCTGGTCAATGCCTGGAAGAGCAAGGACGGCGTGATCCGCGTCGAGGCGCTGCCGCGCGGCGATCCCAACGACAACGACACCTTGCGCAAGTTCGCCGCGGCGGTGCTCGCAGCGGAGCCGATGGCGATCGGCGGTCCGGTGTCGATCCTGAAATCGGGCGATACGGTCGTGCGCGCCTTCATCATGGCGGGCATCTATGCGCTGGTCGTCATCAGCCTGCTCTTGTGGATCACCTTGCGGCGCTTCACCGACGTGCTGATGACGCTGGTGCCGCTCCTGGTTGCGGGAGCCGTGACGCTCGAGATCTGCGTGTTGATCGGGTTGCCGCTCAACTTCGCCAATATCGTCGCCTTCCCGTTGCTGCTCGGCGTCGGCGTCGCCTTCAAGATCTACTATGTCGTGGCTTGGCGCTCCGGCAGGACAAACCTGCTGCAGACCAGCCTGACGCGGGCGATCTTTTTCAGCGCGCTGACGACGGCGACCGCGTTCGGCAGCCTGTGGCTGTCGAGCCATCCCGGCACGTCCAGCATGGGCAAGCTGCTCGCGCTTTCGCTGGTGACGACGCTCGCCGCCGTGCTGCTGTTTCAGCCGGCCCTAATGGGCAAACCCCGCAATCTCAGGGAGTAGGCAGATGTCGCCAACGGGATCGGCGGCAGCCTTCTGACCGGGTTTTGCGCTCGCGCCGGTGCTCTTGGGAGCGGCAGGCGCTGCCATCTTGGGCGCGGCGCCGGTGGTCTTCGGCGCGCCCTTGGCCATGCTGTTGGCGGGGCTCGACGGGATCGGCGGCCCGACCCGGGTCCAGGTCTCGCCGCCACAGAGAAAGCCGAGCACGCAGCCCTTGATCTCGAGCTGGTCCGTGCCAGCGGGTGTGATGGTCGACGCGTAGAGCTGGCCATCCTTGGCGTTGTAGACTTGGCCCTCCCACTGGTCGGCGCCGGCCTTCTTCTTCATGTCGATCAGGATCGCCATGCCCAGGGTCGGCCTGCTCTTTTTTGAGACATCCGGGTTGTTCTCATCGCGGCCGCCGGGGGTCTTCTCCCAGGACACCGCGCCCCACATGCTGCCATTGCATTGCGCCACGCGGATGTTGGCGACGCCGTCGGCGACCCGCCAGTCGCCGGTCGGATCGGCCGCGAAGGCCGGGTTCAAACAGCTGAAACCGCTAACCAGTATTATTCCGGAGTAAAGGGCCAAACGCATGATAGTTCCTTGGCAGTGCAACATGATTTAAAGCTGTGCTTGCGAAGATGGTCCGAAAAAGGGCAAAAGGCCGCAACGACCGTTTTCTGTTGACGACACGACCATCAACCGAAGTATGTAGCGGATGCACACTCCAAATCCAGACATGGCCCAGCTCTTTGCTGACCGCGAGGCGCAACGCAGCTCCCTGCATACGCGTCACCTGAACGAGCAGTTCGTTCGGGTGCTCAAGACCATCGGTTATGACGTCGGCTTCCAGAAGGGGCAGGGGCAGTACCTCTACGACCGCGATGGCGCGCGCTATCTCGACCTGCTGTCCGGCTTTGGTGTGTTCGCGATCGGCCGCAACCATCCCGTGATGCGCGAGGCGCTGAAGAGCGTGCTCGACGCCGATCTGCCCAATCTCGTTCAGTTCGACGTCTCGACGCTCGCCGGCGTGCTCGCCGAGCGGCTGCTCAAATATGTGCCCTATCTCGACAAGGCGTTCTTTGCCAATTCGGGTGCGGAGAGTGTGGAAGCGGCGATCAAGTTTGCGCGCGGTGCCACCGGGCGCCCAGGCATCGTCTATTGCGCCCACGCCTATCACGGCCTGACCTACGGCGCGCTGTCGCTGACGGGGGACTCGAATTTCCGCAGCGGCTTCGAGCCGTTGCTGCCCGGCTGCACCTCGATCCCGTTCAACGATCTCGCCGCGCTGGAAAAGGCGCTGTCCTCGCGCGAGGTCGCAGGCTTCATCGTCGAGCCGATCCAAGGCAAGGGCGTCAACATGCCCACCGACGAGTTCCTGCCGGGCGCGGCTGCGCTCTGCAAGAAATACGGCACGCTGTTCATCGCCGACGAGATCCAGACCGGCATGGGCCGCACCGGCCGCTTCCTCGCGGTCGAGCACTGGAATGTCGAGCCCGACATGGTGCTGCTGTCGAAGTCGCTCTCGGGCGGCCACGTGCCGGTCGGCGCGGTGCTGACGCGGAAAAGCATCTTCGACAAGATCTTCAACCAGATGGACCGTGCGGTGGTGCACGGCTCGACCTTCTCCAAGAACGACCTTGCGATGGCCGCCGGCATCGCCACGCTGGACGTGATGGAATCCGAGAAGCTCATCGAGGCTGCCGCCAAGCGCGGTGCCGAGCTTCGCCTCGCGCTCACCCGCATGGTGCCCGGCTATGAGCTGATGAAGGAAGTGCGCGGCAAGGGCCTCATGATCGGCATCGAATTCGGCCCGCCGAAATCGCTGCGCTTGAGGGCGTCCTGGAACGTGCTGGAGACGGCGAACAAGGGCCTGTTCTGCCAGCTCATCACCGTGCCGCTGTTCAAGGACCACAAGATCCTGACGCAAGTCGCCGGCCACGGCAGCCACACCATCAAGCTGCTGCCGCCGCTCACCATCACCGAAGAAGACTGCAACTGGATCGAGAAGGCGTTCGACGACGTCATCGCCGGCAGCCACAAGGTCCCCGGCGCGATCTGGTCGCTCGGCAAGACGCTGGTGGACAATGCGGTGAGGCGGTCGGCGTAGGTGCCGGCTTCCAATCAAGTGACATCGCCATGTCCTTGCATTCGGTTCTTCGTTCAAAGCAGCGTCGGGCCCTGACGGCCTATCTCTGTCTGTGCGTCGTCGCGCTATTGGATGGATCGCTCGCGCCAAGGAGCGCCGCAGCGCAGACAGGCCCGCCCGCCGACAAGAGTGCTGAAAATCTGATGGTCGTCATCAGAGAGATGCCCGGCGCTAACAAGCAGGACGAGGCGTTGGAGCCGTTCGGCAAACTGCGCGCCCGACTGGCCGATGGCAAGGAGGTCGAATTTGAATTGGCGACCTTCAAATTTCTCGGGGACATGCAAATCAGGTTCGTGTTTGACGGACCGGTTTCCATGCTGAACGCAACTCCCCAGGATCTCGCGCGACTGCGCCTGAATCCCGAGCAAGCGCTTCGATTGGCGGTCGGCAATATCAAGCGCGTTTACGGTGATCCCGTCGCCCGGCCCTGGACCGGAGGCCTGACGCAGGTTCAGGGGAAATCCTCTGATCTCGATAGTAGCTATTTTCTCGATCGGGATTTTTGGAGAGACTTGGCTCGACAGTATCCGGAGGGAATTGTGGTTGCCATGCCCAAGCGCGGCGGCCTGCTATTCACGCCGCTAAGTAACAGTGAAGCCGTTGACGGATTGCGCAGAGGTGTCGGCTATCTCCATTCGAGCAGCGAGCAGATGCGGGTCTCGTCAGGCCTCTATCTCTTCAGGGATGACCACTGGACCGTCTTCCAGCCGCCGCGTACCCAATGAGATCGCGGTGATACTCGGTCAGGTCGTCGCGAGCGACGGCACCGTTCGGTCTCAGGCCGCCTTGGGTTTGTTCACCGTTTCGATACGATCGAGCGCCTTGCCCAGATCGCGCTTCGCGATCTGGATGTCGTAATCATTCTGAAGATTGAGCCAAAGCTCGGCGGTCGTGCCGAGCGCCTTGGCTAGCCGAAGTGCGGTGTCGGCGGTGATCCCGGTCTGCTCACTCGCAATCCGCTCGATACGCGTGCGCGGCAGGCCGCATGTCTTGGCGAGCGCTCCAGCGGACATGTCCAGCGGGATCAGAAACTCCTCCCGCAAAACCTCGCCAGGATGCATGGGCTTGAGTTTCTTGGCCATCGTTGCGTTCTCTCCTAGTGATAGTCCACGATCTCGACTTCATCGGGACCTTGTGCTGTCCAGACGAAGCACACCCGGAACTGGTCGTTGATCCTGATCGAGTGCTGACCTTTGCGATCGCCCGCGAGGGCCTCCAGGCGGTTGCCGGGTGGCGCCCTTAAGTCGCTGAGTTCACTTGCAGCGTGAAGATAGCGCAATTTCCGGCGCGCGACCTTCACCAGGTCGGCCGGAAAGCCTTTGGGACTTTCGCCGTTAAAGACCGCCTCAGTCGTTTTGTTCCGAAACGTTCTGATCACTGAAGCAGTGTATCATTGTCTGATACATATGCAAGTGATTGTATCATTGCATGATACATTCTCAGAAGCTACCCTCCGCATTCGCCTTCATCGCCGTTTCGAGCTTGTCGACGAACTCGGAGAGCTCGTCGGCGCCGAGATCGCTCACGGCCCAGAAGTTCAGGCCGCGGTCGCCCCAGCGGCGGCAGTTGAAGCCCTGCATGGTCTGGGTCTTCGGCGGGCGGTGCTCGGCGCTTGCGGTCTGCGACACGAACAGGTTGATGATGTGCTGGCGGCGCCGGTAGATCACAGCGCCGATCGCGCGGGCGTCGATATAATCGAGCCGGCCGCCGACCAGCGTAAAGCCCTGCGCGGTCAGGTCGATCACGGGCGGGGCAACGTCGAGCTTGCCGTTGAACCACGGTTTTACGGTGTGCTGGTCGGTGGAGACGACGTCGGTCAAATGACCGGCCTGAAGCGAGCGCAGATGCGCGGAAACGACCTCGGACAGGATGCGCTGCTGGTCATCCTGGCGCAGCACGATGGCCACGAGGCCGGTGGCGGCGAGCGCCGAGACCGCCGAGCCCATCGCAAAGCCGCGCAGCACCGCGCGGCGGCTCTGCTGACGCGGCTGCGGCAGCGAGGCCTCGATGCGGGCACGCAAGTTTGCCGGCGCGGTGTAGCGCAAATCGGTATCGGCGAGCACGTGCTTCATCTCGCGCTGGGCGGCGAGCTCGGCCGCACAAACCGGGCAGGCCGCGATGTGCGCCTCGACCTCGCTGGTATGGCCGGCGTCGAGCTCGCCGTCGATCAGTGCGTGAAGCAGAAGCTTTGCCTCGTCGCAGGTCATTTCGGTTGCTCCTCTTCCGCCATCCAGGCTGCGCGCAGCATGGCGCGGGCGCGGGCAAGGCGGGACATCACGGTGCCGATCGGCGCGCCGACGGCGTCTGCGATTTCGCGATAGGACAGGTTGTTGATCTCCCGCAGCACAAAAGTTTCCTTGAACGGTTCGGCCAAAGCCTCGATGAGTTTTCTGATCGCCGTCGCGTCACGCGTGCGCAGCATGTCAATTTCGGGATTTGCTTCGGTCTCGCGCCAGATCGGCGGCTGCTCGGCCGCTTCGGGAATATCCTCGATCGCCGCGGGCGCATGCGCCCGACGCGCATATTCGGCATTGCAGACGTTGCGCAGGATTGCGAACAGCCACGGCTTCATCGCCGGGCCGCGATAGCTGTCGAAATGCTTCAGCGCGCGCAGGTAGCACTCCTGCACGGCATCCTCAGCATCCGAGGCGTCACGCAGCAGATAGCGCGCGAGCGTATAGACGTCGTCCAGATGCGGCAGCGCCGCTTCACGGAAGCGCCGCGCCTTGTCGGGATCGTCGCTGGTGGAGGGCATCGCCGCTCGCTTTGCCTTGTCGCCGGTGCCGGCTTTCGACGCGCGCGCCCGGCCAGCGTCAATCCACTGGCCGGGCAGGATGGTGATGCCTTGGTTTGAGCCGTTACTCAACCTTGATCAACCCCGTCATGTGGGGATGCAGCGAACAAAAATACTTGTAATCGCCGGCCGCCGTGAAGGTGAACGCGAATTTGTCGTCGGTGTCGAGCGTCTTCGACCTGAACTTGCCGGCCGAGACGATGGTGTGGGGGATATCGTCCCGGTTGATCCAGGTGATGGTGGTGCCGGTTTTCACCGTGAGCTCGGCCGGCTGGAAGGTGAAATTGTCGATATGCACCTCCATGTCGTCGGCGCGGGCGTTGGTGATGGGCAGCAGCACGGCCGCGGCCACGGCGACACCGAAGTCGCGGCGATTGAGAGTCTTCATGGTCAGCTTCCGTTCAGCCTTGAATCAACCTTGGAGCGGCGTGTCGATGATGGCGAGGCGCTGATCGCCTTGCTTGAAGTTGATGCTGGCGACCCCGAGCATGGAGCGCAGCTTTGCGTCCTCGACCTTCATCGGGCCGGGTGAGGGGGCCGCTCCGGGCGCGGGCTGCGGGAAGGCGGTGGAGCGTGCGGTGTGGAAGGTGACGTTGCCCTCGACCTTCTGCATCACCTGGTGGATGTGGCCGTTGAGCACGGTGACCGAGCCGAAGCCCTTGACGTATTCGAGCGCGCGCGCGCCGTCCTCGGTGCCCCAGCCCCATTGCGGATAGACGGTCCAGAGCGGGATGTGGGCGAACAGCACGACCGGCGTGGATTTCGATTTGCCGCGCAGATCGTCCTCGAGCCATGCGAGCTGCTCGGTGCCGAGATTGCCGAGCCCGCCGGCCTTGAGGTCGACGACGTTGACGAGGCCGACGAAATGCACGCCGCCGGCATCGAACGAATACCAGCCCTGGCCCTTGGTGCCGCGACCATAGCGATCGCGATAGAACTTCACCTCCTCGTCGAGGAAATCATGCTCGCCCGGCACGTAGTGCACGTCGAGCTTGGTCTGCGAGATGATGCGCTCGGCATTGTCGAACTCGGCGGCTTTCGACAGGTGGGTGATGTCGCCGGTGTGGATCATGAAGGACGGCTTTGCCGGCATCGCATTGATCTTGTTGACGGCCTCCTCCAGCGTGCCGAGCGCGTTGGGATTGGCCGGCTTGTCGAAGCCGACATGGCTGTCGCTGATCTGGAGGAAGGTCATGCCGGGCGCTTCTGCGGCCTGGACGGAATCGACGATGCCGAGCGAGCGCGGCACGCCGCCCGTGATGGTCCAGAGCACCCCGGTGCCGGCCCAGGTCATGCATTCGAGCACCTTGCGGCGGTTGACGCCGTCGTCCCCGTGGTCGTGTCCGCTCATCACGCCTCTCCTTGCGCCCGGAATTGGGCTTCGGAGGAGGTGATCGGGGGAGGGGCGGGTTTATTCCTGGATGGGATGACGATTTCGTGAAGTGTGGGGTCTCGTGTCCCGGACGCGCTGCAACGCGCAGCGTTGCTGCGCAGAGCCGGGACTCAGAGGCCGCACGGCAAGCGGTGAGATGGGCCCCGGCTCAGCAGCGCATCACTGCGTGCTGTGCTGCGTCCGGGGCACGAGACTTACTCTGCGAATTCCCGTACGGCGTCCACCACGGCCGCCGGCACTTCCTGCGCGACGCAATGCCCGGCCCCCTCAAAGACCATCGTGCTGACGCGCGGAATCAGCGACACCGCGCGTCGCGCCATCTCCCAGTAGATCGGCCCCGAATTCGCGGCAGTCGCAAGGCGCACCTCGCAATCGATCTCGGCGAGCGAGGTAAACGGATTACCGCGGGCATCGCCAACGTAAACCTGCGTCATCGCCTCGTAGATCGGATGCAGCATCGCCGACTCGATCTCCGGCGTGCAGCAGAGCCGGACCCGGCCATCGTCGAGCGGCACGAAACCATGGCGCACATAGGCCCGCAGCGAGGTCTCGGTCCAATCTGCGAATGTCGGCGATGTGCGGTAGCGCTCGAACACGGCGTCGGCGCTGTCGAACTCGGCCCGACGGCGTAGCGCGCCCTGCACGCGGGACCGGGAGTCTTCGTCCAATCCTCCGGAGCGCGCCGCGCGCGGATCCATGATGGTGGGCTCCATCACGAACAGCCGCGCGAAACGTCCAGGCAAGAGTTTTGCCGCCAGCAACAGGTCGGTCGCACCTGCGCTGTGGCCGATCCCGTAGACATTGCGCAGCCCAAGCGCCTCGATCACCCGGCAGACGTCGTCGGCATAGTCCAGGAAGTGAAAGGTGCCGGGCTTGTGGCTCGCGCCGTGGCCGCGGCGGTCGTGCGCGTAGACGGTGTAGGTCGATGCAAGCTCGCGTGCAACCTCGTCCCAGACATCGGAGACGAAGCCGGTGCCGTGCACGAGCAGGGCGGGCGGGTTACCGCTCTCGCCCCATTGCAGTATGGCGATCTCTGCGCCGGCGGGGCCGATTGAAAAGCGCTGACTGATCATGATGGCGGGATGCTATTTCGCATCTTCCAAAATCATCGTCGCACCCTTTTCGGCGATCATCGCAGTCGGCGTGTTGGTATTGCCTGACGTGATCGTCGGCATGATCGAGGCATCGACGATGCGCAGGCCGCCGAGGCCGTAGAAGCGCAGGCGTTCGTCGACGACGGCCATCGGATCGTTGGCCGTGCCCATCTTCGCCGTGCCGACGGGATGAAAGATGGTGGTGCCGATATCACCGGCGGCTTTGGCGAGCGAGGCATCGTCATCGCCGACGGAGGGGCCGGGCAGATATTCGCTCGGGTGATATTTTGCCAGCGCCTTCTGCTGCATCAGGCGGCGCGTGGTGCGGATGGCGTCGGCGGCGACCTGGCGGTCGTCTTCGGTCGAGAGGTAATTCGGCGCGATGATCGGCTTCTCGTCCGGCGTCGCTGCGCGCAGGCGTACGGAGCCGCGCGAGGTCGGCTGGAGATTGCAGGCGCTGACCGTGATCGCGGGGAAGCGGTGCAGGGGATCGCCGAACTTGTCGAGCGAGAGCGGCTGCACGTGGAACTGGATGTTGGCGCGCGAGCGCGTCGCATCGGAACGGGTGAAGATGCCGAGTTGCGACGGCGCCATGGTGAGGGGACCGCGGCGGCGGAAAGCATAGTCGAGCCCCATCAGGCCGCGGCGGAACAGATTGTAGTAGGTTTCGTTCAGCGTGCGCACGCCCTCGACCTTGTAGATCGCGCGCTGTTGCAGATGGTCCTGCAAATTGCGTCCCACCCCGGGCCGGTCCATCACGATGTCGATGCCGAGCGGCGACAGCCAGTCGGCAGGTCCGATGCCGGTGCGATGCAGGACCTGGATCGAGCCGATCGCGCCGGCCGAGAGTATCACCTCGCGCCTGGCGCGCGCCTCGATGGTCTCGCCATTCTGGATGAAGCGCACGCCGACGGCGCGGCCCTGGTCGATGATGAGACGATCGACGAGCACGTGCTTCTCGAGCCGCAAATTGGGCCGGTTCAGCGCGGGCTTGAGGAAGCCGCGCGCCGAGGACCAGCGGCGGCCGCGCTTCTGGTTGACGTGGAAATAGCTCGTGCCCTCATTGTCGCCGGTGTTGAAATCCGGGATGCGCTTGATGCCCATCTCCTCTGCGGCATCTCCGACCGCGTCGAGAATGGTCCAGGACAGCCGCGCCGCCTCGATGCGCCAGCCGCCGCCGACACCGTGATGCTCGCTCGGCCCAAGAAAGTGATCCTCCAGCCGCTTGAACAGCGGCTGCACGTCATCATAGCCCCAGCCGGTGAGCCCGAGCTGGCGCCAATGGTCGTAGTCGGCGGCTTGTCCCCGCATCGAGATCATGGCGTTGATCGCCGAGCAGCCGCCGATCACCTTGCCGCGGGGATAGGCGAGCGCGCGGCCGTTCAGCCCGGGCTCGGCCTCGGTCTTGAACATCCAGTCCGAGCGCGGGTTGCCGATAGCGAAGAGATAGCCGACGGGGATGTGGAACCAGATCCAGTTGTCGTCGCCGCCGGCCTCGAGAATGAGGACGCGGTTCTTCGGATCAGCCGAGAGCCGGTTGGCGACGATGCAGCCCGCCGTGCCGGCCCCGACGACAATGTAGTCAAACTCACCTTCGAGCCGCCTTGGCATTCTGCTTCCACCCAGATGGTCGACATGCCCAGGCTCGGTCTTTGGCTTGTCCCGGGCATTCACGCGCTTGCCGTCCTAATAGTCGGTCGTGGATGTCCGGGACAAGCCCAAGCATGACGGCGGGCAAGGCCATGTCCGAAGCAGTTAGGTGGACCGCCGCTTGCATGGTAGACAGTCCTGTATTCCCAACTGAAAGCTTGAGATCCTCCATGCCCATCGTGAACCGCGTCGCCGACCTTCAACCTGACATCCAGGCCTGGCGGCGGGACATCCATCAGCACCCGGAGCTGCTGTACGACGTTCACCGCACCGCAGCATTCGTTGCGGACCGCCTGCGCGAGTTCGGCTGTGATGAGGTTGTCACCGGCATGGGTCAGACCGGCGTGGTCGGGCTGATCAAGGGCAAGAAGCCGGCGGGCGAGGGCATCAAGACCATTGGCCTCCGCGCCGACATGGATGCGCTGCCGATCGAGGAACAGACCAACCTGCCTTACGCCTCGAAGAATCCGGGCAAGATGCATGCTTGCGGCCATGACGGCCACACCGCGATGCTGCTCGGCGCGGCGCGCTATCTCGCCGAGACCCGCAATTTCGCCGGCGATGCGGTCGTGATCTTTCAGCCAGCCGAGGAGGGCGGCGCGGGTGGCGCGGCCATGGTCAAGGACGGGCTGATGGAGCGTTTTGCCATCGACCAGGTCTACGGCATGCATAACGGCCCCGGCATTCCCATCGGCTCGTTCGCGATCCGGCAGGGGCCGATCATGGCGGCGACTGACGAGGTTGACATCAAGATCGAGGGTCTCGGCGGCCACGCCGCGCGCCCGCACAAATGCGTCGATTCCGTTCTGGTCGGCGCGCAGGTCATCACGGCGCTGCAGTCGATCGTCGCGCGCAGCATCGATCCCCTGGATTCGGCCGTGATCTCGATATGCGAATTCCACGCCGGCAATGCCCGCAACGTCATTCCGCAGACGGCTGAGCTCAAGGGCACGATCCGCACGCTGACGCCCGAGGTGCGCGCTCTCGTCGAGAAGCGCGTGCGCGAAGTGGTGGCGGGCGTGGCACAGATCACCGGCGCGAAAATCGATCTGCACTACAAGAGGAATTATCCCGTGGTGAACAACCATGCCGCGCAGACCGAGATCGCGCGGACGGTTGCCAAACAGGTCGCGGGCGATGCCAACGTGCACGAGATGCCGCCGCTGATGGGCGGCGAGGATTTTGCCTACATGCTGGAAGCGCGCCCCGGCGCCTTCATCTTCTGCGGCAACGGCGACAGCGCGGGTCTCCATCACCCCGCATATAATTTCAACGACGAGGCGATCGTCTACGGCACGTCCTACTGGATCAAGTTGGTGGAAAGCTCGCTGGCGGCCTCGTAAGCACACACAAGCCAGGGTGAAATGGAAAAAGGGCCCGCGCGATGCGCGGGCCCTTTGTCGTTGAGTGGCGTAGCGCTCAGAACACCCGCGAGAACACGTAGTAGAGCACGCCGGAGATGATCATCGCGGCCGGCAGGGTGAGCACCCAGGCCATCGCGATGTTGCGGATCGTCGCCCATTGCAGGCCCGAGCCGTTGGCCGCCATCGTGCCGGCGATGCCGGACGACAGCACGTGCGTGGTCGAGACCGGCAGGCCGTAGACGTCGGCGGCGGCAATGGTGGCGGCTGCGGTGATCTCGGCGCAGGCGCCTTGCGCGTAGGTCAGGTGCGTCTTGCCGATCTTTTCGCCGACCGTGACGACGATGCGCTTCCAGCCGACCATGGTGCCGAGCCCAAGTGCGATGGCGACCACGATCTTCACCCAGCCGGGGATGAACTTCGTGGCGCTGTCGAGCGAGCCCTTGTAGGCGGTGAGCACGGCGACGTCGTTGGCGCTGAGCTCGGCCTCCTTGTCCTTCATCAGGAAGCGGATTGCTTCCGAGACGAGGTACATGTCATTGCGGGTGTTGCCGACGACTTCGGCCGGCACCTTCGCCAGCGATCCGTAGGTGGTGACCTGCTTTGCGATGTCACGCACGAGCACGGCGAGCGACGGGAACGTGCCGCCGTTGACCTCGTGTTGAGCGACGTAGTTGGTCACTGCGGGCCGCGGATTGCCGATGACGTTGTAGCCGGCGGCCTTGGCCTCGATCACCTTGCTCGCGGCCTCCGAGTTCGCGACGAACGCCTCGATCTGGCTCGCCGGCAGTGCGCGATTGAGCGCATAGGCCGTCGGCACGGTGCCGATCAGGATCAGCATGATCAGGCCCATGCCCTTCTGGCCGTCATTGGAGCCGTGGAAGAAGCTCACCAGCGTGCAGGTGAGGATCAGGATGCCGCGGATCCACCACGGCGGCGGCTGGTCGCCCTTCGGCTCGCCGAACAAAGCGGGCGTGGCGCGCAGCAGCACGGTACGCAGGATCAGGAGCAGGCCGGCGGCGAGCGCGAACCCGAACAGCGGCGACAGCAGCAAAGCCTTGCCGATATTGGTGGCCTGGGTCCAGTCGACGCCCGAGGTGCCGCTGCGGCCGTGCAGGACCGCATTCATGATGCCGACGCCCATGATCGAGCCGATCAGCGTATGCGAGCTCGACGCCGGCAGGCCGAAATACCAGGTGCCGACGTTCCAGATGATCGCCGCGATCAACAGCGCGAACACCATGGCAAAGCCCGCGCTGGAGCCGACCTGGAGGATCAACTCCACCGGCAGCAGCGAGACGATGCCGAACGCGACCGCGCCACTCGAGAGCAGCACGCCGAACAGGTTGAACATGCCGGACCAGACCACGGCGATGTGGGCCGGCAGCGAGCGGGTGTAGATGACGGTTGCGACCGCATTGGCGGTGTCGTGGAAGCCGTTCACGAACTCGAAGCCGAGCGCGATCAGCAGCGCGACGAAGAGCATGAGGAAGGGCGCAATGCTCTTGACCTGCGTGCCGGTCGCATCGACGTCGACCCAGATGCTGTAGGCGACGAAGAGCAGCGCCGCGGCGATGACCCCCATGTAGATAATGCCGGTCAGCGGATGAAAACCGCGGTCGAGGTCGGGGCCCCTCCGCAAGGCCGGCTCGATGGAGCCGGGTAAAGCAAGGTCACTCATTGAAAACTCTCCTGTCCCTGTGCCCCGACTTTGCGCGCGGCATGTGACAGGCAGTTGAAATGATGACGTTTCTCCACGGGTATCCGCTGCGGCGCAGCGTGAGTTACATCACGCTGCCCGTGCTGATTTTTCCCGGAATCCGGCTGCGATCTTCAGGTCGTCGACAAAACGCTGATATTCCAGCTCCTTGGCCTTGGGGTCCGGCAGCCGCAGCAGATAGGACGGGTGCACCGTCACCAGCGCCTTGCGGCCGTCGGCAAGATCGATCAGCCGGCCTCGGTTCTTGCCGATCGGCGTGATCTTGCCGAACACGCTTTGCGCGGCGGTCGCGCCCATCGCGACGACGAGGCTGGGCTGGAGGGCCGACAGTTCCCGTTCATACCATTGCCGGCAGGCGCGGATCTCCGGCGTGTTCGGCTTCTGGTGCAGGCGGATTTTTCCGCGCGGTACAAACTTGAAATGCTTCACCGCGTTGGTGACATAGACCTTCCTGCGATCGACGCCGGCCTCTTCCAGCGCGCGATCGAGCATCATTCCAGCGGGCCCGACAAAGGGGTGGCCAGCGAGGTCTTCCTTGTCGCCGGGCTGTTCGCCGACCAGCATGATGGTGGCGCTCTTCGGGCCTTCACCGAACACGGTCTGCGTCGCATCCTTGTAGAGAGGGCAGGCGCGACAATGCGCGGCTTCCTCGCGCAGCGTTTCGAGATCATCGGCGGCGGGCTTGCGTGGCATGGCTGCCTCCGGACGCGGCGTGCTCCGTCCGCCGGTCCAGCGTTCGGCATCGGCGAGCAGAGGTTCAAGTATCGAGGCTTCCGGGAGGTTCCTCGCGCGCTTTTTTGGCGCTTCCGGTGCGATCGGCCGGTCGGTGCGGAAGTGGCGGCGCCAGGTTTCCTCCAGGCGGCTTGGTGCGGGCATCTCCGTCTGGCTGATTCCCGGGGTGAACGAGATCACGTGGCCGTCCCAATGGGCGCAAATGTCGGGCGTGAGGATCGACCAGGGCATGTCCGCATAGCGGCGCGCGAAGAAGGGCGCCGCGAATTCGACGATGTGATGCTCCGGCACGAACCAGGCGGCGTAATGCGCCTTCTGCTCGCGTCCGATCTCGCGAAAACGGATGACATCGCGCATCCGCTGCACGTCGCGATGCACGCTGTTTGCCATCGCGGTGGCCAGCGCCACATCAGGGTCAGTCATCCGTCCCAAGAGGTCATGATCGGCCTTCAACCGCCACAGCAGGCGATAGAGCAGCGCAAAGCGTTCGCTGTCGCGATTGAGGATCGCGACGCGCGCAAGCTCGATGAAATTGGCCGGCACGTTGAAGGTGCTTTCGATCTCGATCGGCGGCAGGCTCGGCGCTTCGGACAGGCCGGGCGGCATTTGATCTTTGATCTGGCCTTGCACGCCCCACGTCACGTCCACGGGGGCGATGTGATGCAGTGCCAGCGCGCGCGCGGCTTTGCGCCAGCCGTCGAAATCCGTCTCATGATCGAGGGTGATGAGGTACATGGCACTTGAATCCTCTTGATTTCGCTCATGAATCCGAGAGCCCGCCAATTCGATTGACTCCAGCGGCGCTGTTAGCTTTATATTAGAACATATCATGAACAAATGAGCCAGCCGATCGTTTGTCTTTCTGACGATCCTGGCGACCATCACGAGAAGGAGCGGCGAGCATGAGCGCACGCACAAGCGCGCTTGCGGCTTTGCGCGGCCAGATCGAGCGCATCGAGACGTCGGATGCCGCGCATCATCGCGATCGCGTGGCGCTCGGCCACCCCCAGGCAGATCTGGCCTTGCAGGGTGGGCTGGCACGTGCGGCGATCCACGAAGTGTTTTGCGAGGGACGCCAGGGCACGGCCGCGACGGGTTTTGTCACCGGACTTGCGGGGCGCGTGATGGCGCATCGCCCGCTGCTGTGGGTGCGGCAGGATTTTTCGGAAATCGAGGCAGGCGCACTGTCGATGAGCGGGCTTGCCGAACTCGGCCTCGATCCGCGCCGCGTGGTGATGGTGCGCGCTGCCGATATCGAGAGCGCGCTGCGGACGTCAGCCGATGCGCTTGCCTGCGATGCGCTGGGCGCCGTCGTGCTCGAGCTCTGGGGCGAGACGAAACAGTTCGATCTCGTGGCGAGCCGCAAGCTGACGCTTGCAGCCCAGGCTTCCGGCGTGACCGGGCTGCTGCTGCGGATGGCAGCAAACCCTCTGCCGTCGACCGCGGAAACCAGATGGATGTTGCGGGCGGCGCATTCACCGCCGGGACCTCAGTGGAGCGCCTGGGGCGCGCCTTGCTTCGATGCCGAGCTCGTTCGCAATCGTCATGGCCCGGTCGGCCGGTGGATCATGGAATGGAAAAGTGATGAGTGCCTGTTCAGTGAATCGTCGGCGTATCCTCAGCCTGTGGCTGCCGCGCCTGCCCATCGATCGCATCAAGCGGGTGCTTTCGCTCATCAGCGAAAGGCCGGATAAAGCGTTTTCAAGCGAAGTGGACACCGGTTCGCGTGAAGAAAACGCGTTAAAACGAAAAGATGGGCCGAGCATCGTCGTTGCGAAGGAAAACAACGCGCTTTCGATCTACGCGCTCGATGAAGCGGCTGGACACTTCGGCCTGCATATCGGCCAGCCGCTGGCGAACGCCCGCGCCATCTGTCCGGAATTAAAGGTGTTCGACGCCGATGTCGCGGCGGATGCCAGGACGCTCGAGGATATCGCCGACTGGTGCGACCGCTTCACGCCGCTGGTGGCGCTCGATCCCCCGCATGGCCTCTTCCTCGACATCACCGGCTGCGCGCATCTGTTCGGCGGCGAGGCCAACCTGTTGCAGGCGCTCGTCCGTACACTGGTGCGACAGGGTTTTGCGGTCAGCGCGGCGATCGCTTCGACCTCGATCTGTGCGCGCACGCTGACGCGGCAGGCACCTAGCACCATCGTCGCCGATGGCGCGGAGGCGGAAGCGATCAGTGCCTTGCCGGTCTCCGCGCTCGGCGCGGATGACGCCATCACCACGGGTCTACGCCGCGCCGGCCTGAAGACCATCGGCGATGTCGCTTCGCGCAGCCCCCATGAGATCACGGCGCGCTTCGGTGCGCGCTTCTCGACGCTGCTCGCGCATGCGCTGGGGCAGGGCGATGCGCCGATCAGCCCGCGAAAGCCGCTGCCTGACTACATCGTGGAAAAATGCTTCGCCGAGCCGATCGCGACCGACACCATGATCGCGATGACGCTGTCGCGGCTCGCGGATACGCTGATCGCCTCAATGGAGAAGCAAGGCAAGGGCGCGCGGCGGCTGGAGGCGTCCTTCTTCCGCACCGACGGCATGGTGCGCGCGATCATGGTCGAGACAGGGCGGCCGGTGACGCGAAGCGCAGTCGTCGACCGTCTCTTTCGCGAACGGCTAGATGCGCTCGCCGATCCCCTCAATCCCGGTTTCGGCTTCGACATGGTCCGTCTCTCGGCGAGCCGCACCGAGATTGTGGTGCAGGAGCAGCGCGATCTCGATGCGCACGTCCATGACAATGACGAACTCGCCGCGCTGATCGACCGCATCGCCGCGAGGATCGGCGGAAAGCGCGTCGTCGTACACTTGCCGCAGGATACGCATATTCCCGAGTGCGCGGTGCTCGCCGCGCCTGCGCAGCATCATCTCGCCGCTGCCGCGCAGACTGAATGGCCATCGCGCGTTGAGAGCGAGCCGCCGCTACGCCCGTTGCGGCTGTTCGATAAGCCGGAACCGATCAAGGTGCCGTTCGCGACCGTGCCGGACGGAGCGCCACATCAATTCACCTGGCGGCGCGCGCTGCATGCGGTGGTGCGGGTGGAAGGGCCCGAGCGCATCGCGATGGAATGGTGGCGGCAGGACGGCAAGCAGCTCACGCGGGACTACTTTCGTGTCGAGGATGCCGAAGGCCTGCGGTTCTGGATCTTTCGCGATGGTCTCTACGACAGCGAGCTCGTGGACGAGGAGGGCAGGTCCGTTCCCGCCAACTGGTATGTGCACGGTCTCTTCGCATGAATACGCCAGCCTATGCCGAGATCGGCATCACCACCAACTTCTCCTTCCTGCACGGCGGGTCGGATCCGCGCGCCTATGTGCATCAGGCTAGCATTTTGGGCATTCCCGCGATCGGGATTGCCGATCACAATACGCTCGCCGGCGTCGTCCGCGCCTACAAAGAGCTCGACAATACGGAAGTGCTGCACAAGCCAAAACTCCTGATCGGCGCGCGCATCGTCTTCATCGATGATACGCCCGACATCCTGGTCTATCCGCGCGATCGCGCGGCCTATGGTCGGCTCTGCCAGCTTCTCACCAGGGGCAAGCGTGGCGATGACATCACGCGGATCGAGAAAGGCGAGTGCCATCTCACCTTCGCCGATCTCCTGGAGTTTGCCGAAGGCCAGCTTTTGGTCCTGACGCTGCCGCATCGCTTTGACGCGGGGCAAGCGTTAAATGTTCTGGGAAAGCTGAAGACAAGCCGCGCCGAGGGCGTGTGGCTGGCGGCGAGCCTGCTCCATCGCGGCGACGACCGGCGTCGCCTCGCGCGGCTCGATGCTCTCGCAGTGAAGGCAAAAGTGCCGCTGCTCGCGACCAACGAGGTGCTCTATCACCATCCCGCGCGCCGCCCCTTGCAGGACGTGCTGACCTGCATCCGGGAAAAGACCACGATCGAGGCGATCGGGAGGAAGCTTGAGGCCAATGCCGAACGGTTTTTGAAAACACCCCGAGAAATGGCGCGGCTGTTCCGCGATTTCCCTGCGGCGATCGCAGAAACCATGCGCTTTGCAGGCGCCATCGACTTCTCGCTCGACCAGCTCAAATACCAATATCCGGACGAGCCGGTGCCGCCGGGCAAGACCGCGCAAGGGCATCTGGAGGACCTGACCTGGGCCGGCGTGCAGACTTATTTCGGCGGCAAGATCGACGACAAGCTCCGCGCCACTCTGCACAAGGAGCTCGCGCTGATCGCCGAGCTGAAATACGCGCATTATTTTCTCACCGTGCATGACATTGTCCACTATGCGCGCAGCCAGAACATTTTGTGCCAGGGCCGCGGCTCGGCGGCGAATTCGGCCGTGTGTTACGTGCTCGGCATCACCTCGGTCGATCCGACCAAGGTCGATCTGTTGTTCGAGCGCTTCATCTCCAAGGAACGGCTGGAGCCGCCTGATATCGACGTCGATTTCGAACATTCGCGGCGCGAGGAGGTGATGCAATATGTCTATCGCCGCTACGGCCGCCATCGCGCCGCGATCATCGCGACCGTCATCCACTACCGTCCACGCAGCGCCATCCGCGATGTCGGCAAGGCGCTGGGCCTGACGGAGGACGTCACGGCGGCGCTCGCCGACACGGTATGGGGGAGCTGGGGCAAGGGCCTCAACGACATGCAGGTCAAGCAGGCCGGGCTTGATCCCAACAATCCCATGATCAGCCTCGCGGTCGAGCTTGCGACCGAGTTGATCGAATTCCCGCGCCATCTCTCGCAGCATGTCGGCGGCTATGTGCTCACGCAAGACCGGCTCGACACCTATGTGCCGATCGGCAATGCCGCGATGGACGACCGCACCTTCATCGAATGGGACAAGGACGACGTCGACGCGCTCAACATGATGAAGGTCGACGTGCTGGCGCTGGGCATGCTGACCTGCATCCGCAAGAGTTTTGACTTGATCGACCAGCACAAAGGTCAGCGGTGGGTTTTGGCGAGCGTCCCGCAGGACGATCCCAAGGTTTACGACATGCTGTGCCTCGGAGAATCGCTCGGCGTATTCCAGGTCGAGAGTCGCGCGCAGATGAATATGCTGCCGCGCCTGAAGCCGCGGACCTTCTACGATCTCGTCATCGAGGTCGCGATCGTGCGTCCGGGGCCGATCCAGGGCGACATGGTGCATCCTTACCTGCGGCGGCGGAACGGCCAGGAAAAAGTGAGCTATCCATCTCCGTCACCGGAGCATGGCGACAAGGATGAGCTCTACAAGGTGCTGCACAAGACGATGGGCGTGCCCCTGTTCCAGGAGCAGGCGATGCGGATCGCGATCGAGGCGGCAAAATTCACCTCCGAGGAAGCCAACGGCCTGCGCCGCTCGATGGCAACCTTCCGCAATGTCGGCACCATCGGCAAGTACGAGGACAAGCTGATCGGCAACATGGTCGCGCGCGGCTATGACCCCGACTTCGCCCGGAGCTGTTTCGACCAGATCAAGGGCTTTGGCTCCTACGGCTTTCCGGAGAGCCATGCCGCGAGCTTCGCCCAGCTCGTCTACATCTCGTCCTGGCTGAAGCATTATCATCCGGACGCGTTCTGCTGCGCGCTATTGAACTCGCAGCCGATGGGCTTTTATGCCCCGGCACAGATCGTCGGCGACGCCCGCAAGAACGGCGTCGAGGTGCGCGAGATCGACGTGTCCTTTAGCTTTGCGCAGAACACGCTGGAGAACACCGACGGCAAATATTGCGCCGTGCGCTTGGGCTTCCGCCAGATCGACGGCTTCCATTGGCTTGATGAGGATGAGGAGAGGCTGAAACATTCTCAGCTGTCATTCCACATTGCGCAAGTTCGCAATGGGGGCGCGCCCACAACACCGTCATTCCGGGATGGTGCGTTAGCACCAGACCCGGAATCTCGAGATTCCGGGTTCACGCTCCGCGTGCCCCGGAATGACAACGTGGAGAGAGTTCAAGACTGGGCCGACCGCATCGTCGCCGCGCGCAACCGCCGGCCCTTCACCTCGCTCGAAGACTTCGCCCGCGACACCGGTCTGCCCAAGCGCGCGCTGATCCTGCTGGCGGATGCCGACGCCTTCCGCTCGCTCGGGCTCGACCGCCGCGAGGCGCTGTGGCAGGTGCGGCGCCTGCCCGATGACGTGCCGCTGCCGCTGTTCGAGGCGGCCACCGCGCGCGAGCAGCCGGACGAGCACGCAAAACCGCTGCCGGTGATGCCGCGTCCGGAGCAGGTCGTCGCCGACTACCAGACCATCCGCCTGTCGCTGAAGGGCCACCCGATGGAGTTCCTGCGCGAGATGTTCACGCGCGAGCGCGTCATCGCCTGCAAGGATGTCTGTCATGAGAACGAGCGGCGCCGAGTCCGCTGCGCCGGCGTGGTGCTGGTCCGGCAGCGGCCGGGCAGCGCCAGCGGCGTCGTGTTCATGACACTGGAGGACGAAACCGGCATCGCCAATGTCGTGGTATGGCCCAAGATCATGGAGCAATACCGCAAGGAGGTGATGGGTGCGCGCCTCATCCTGGTCGAGGGCTATATCCAGAGCAGCCCCGAAAAGGTGACGCATCTCATCGCCCAGCGGATGGTCGACCGCTCGCACGATCTGGTCGGGCTCGCCAATGATGCGTTAAGCCGCAAGCACCCGGTGCCAGCGGGCGCCGCCCTGATCGAGCCCCTCAACGACGACCGCCGCGACCACCTTGATGCGCCTGCGCAGAAAATCCGCCACCCCCGCGATGTCCGCATCCTGCCGCCGTCGCGGGATTTTCATTGAGGTTCATCCGCTCTCTCCCCAACGTCGTCCTGGCTTTCGCCAGGATGACATCGAATGCGTGTGAGCGCTCTCGCGCCAGCCCCTAGAAATTCACCCGATTCGAGATTCCGCCATCGACGACGAGATTGGAGCCGGTTGTGAACGACGACACCGGGCTTGCCAAAAACACCGCGGCGTTCGCGATTTCCTGCGGCGTGGCCATGCGCCCGGTCGGATTGCGGGCGAGGGCGTCCTCGTAGCGCTTGGGCATATTCTGCTCGACCATGTTCCAGACGCCGCCCTTGAAATAGACGGTGCCGGGCGACACCACGTTGACGCGGATCTTCTTCTTCGCGTGTTGCCGCGCCAGCCCCTTGGCCATGTGGATCAGCGCCGCCTTGATCGGGCCGTAGGAGCCGGCCGCATCGGCTTGCGCTGCTGAAATCGACGAGATGATGACAAAGGCTGCATCGCCAGCCTTCTCGCCGCTCGCCTCGAGGAACGGCCGCGCCGCTTCGAATGCATGCACCGCGCCGACCACATCGAGCCGGAAATTCTGCTCCCATGAGGCGACGTCGTTGCCTTGCGCCATGGCCCCGGCGTTTGAGAACATCATGTCGATGCCGCCGAGCTCCCCGGCGACGCCGTCGATCCAGGATTTCAGGGCCGCGCCATCGGTCACATCGACTGCGCTACCTGTCGCGCGCACGCCGGTCGCTTTCAATTCGGTCACGGTGGCTGCGACCTGCTCGGCGTTGCGGGCGCACACCGCGACGTTGGCGCCTTCACCGGCCAGCGTCGCGGCAATCGCCCGCCCGATGCCGCGCGTGCCACCCAGCACGACGGCGCTTTTCCCTTTGAGACCGAGATCCATTGTTGGCTCCTTTTTGTTGGTCGCGTGGACTGTAGCTGCTTCATCTCGCGAGTTGTAGAGTGGGCAAAGGCGCGCTTGCGCCGTGCCCACCATCTTCAATCCGCACGAAAGCGGTGGGCACGCTTCGCTTTGCCCACCCAACGATTTCCGAATGGGTTTTGACCGTCACTCCGGCGCCGCGCCCACGGGCGGGCCGCCGGGCGGGCGGTGCAGAAAGGTGAGTGACGCGAAGGCGCCGACCCAGGAGCCGATCGCGGCGAAGACGACGTAGGTGGCGTTCTCGGTGTAGCTGATCACGGCGTAGGAGGAGAGCAGGTACCAGATCGCGCTCCAGGTCGCCGCAGGCACGCGCTTGCGCGCGACCACGGCGGAGGTGAACATGACGTAGACCGCGTCGGTGGCGGCGGTGGCGAGCAACACGGCACCCGCGGTGAGGGGATCGATGGCAGCCATTGCAGTCCTTTCCGTGCTAATGCGATGTTGCCGAAATTATCGGGAGAGCAATGGCCATGCAAAGCCCCGCCGACATCCTGAAGGACATCTGGACCTCCGCCGGCGGCGAGGCCGCTGTGGTCGAGCGCGTGCGGCTGAGCGGCGAGGAGCCGCAAATCCCGTCCTCATTCCGGGTCGCCGCTGCGGCGCAGGCCAGCATTGCTGCGGCGGGACTCGCTGCCGCCGAGATATGGAAGTTGCGCGCGGGCGAAGCGCAGGATGTCATTGTGGACATGCGCCATGCCGTCGTCGAATGCCGCTCCGAACGTTACTTGCGTGTCGACGACAAGCCGCCGCCACCGGCATGGGACGCGATCGCAGGAATCTACAAGGCCGGTGACGGCCGCTTTGTCCGCTGCCACACCAATTTCCCGCACCATCGCGACGCCGTCTGCAAGGTGCTCGGTTGCGAGGCTGAGCGCGAAAAGGTGCAGGCCGCGCTGATGCAATGGAAAGGTGAGGACTTCGAAACCGCGGTTTATGCGGCGGGCGGCGTCGTTGCCTTGATGCGCTCTTATGACGAATGGATGGCGCTGCCGCAGGCGCGCGCGCTGGCCGAGCTGCCGCTCGTCTCGATCGAGAAGATCGGCGAGGCATCGCCGAAGCCTTGGCCCAAAGGCGATCGTCCGCTCGCTGGACTGCGCGTGCTCGATCTGTCCCGAGTCATCGCGGGCCCCGTTGCGGGCCGTACGCTTGCCGTCCATGGCGCGGATGTGCTGCTGGTGTCTGGCCCCGAGCTTCCCGCCATTCCCTGGCTCACCATCGACACCGGGCGCGGCAAGCTCACGACCTTCATCGAGCTCAAGAGCGATGCGGGGCGCAAGCAGCTGCGCGCGCTGCTCGCGGAGGCCGACATCTTTTCGCAGGGCTATCGTCCACGATCACTCGCCACCCTCGGCTTCGCGCCGGAAGATGCGGCAAAGATCAATCCCGGCATCGTCTATGTCACGCTGTCGGCCTACGGCCATGCCGGTCCCTGGGCGGAGCGGCGCGGCTTCGACTCGCTGGTGCAGACCGCAACCGGCTTCAACCACGCAGAGGGGCAGGCCGCGGAGGTCGAAGGACCGAAGGAATTGCCCGCGCAGATGCTCGACCACGCCACCGGCTATCTGATGGCCTTCGGCGCGATGATGGCGAAGGCACGTCAGGCCCGCGAGGGCGGTAGCTGGCACGTGCGCGTGTCGCTGGCGCAAACCGGGCGCTGGTTGTGGAATCTCGGCCGACTCGCGGACGGCCTGAAGACCCCGGATCTTACGGGGCCGGCCATACATCCTGCGTTCATCAAGACCATGCCATCCGGTTTCGGAACGTTGAAAGCGGTCAGCCATTCGGCGATGCTGTCGAAAACCCCGGCCGATTGGCTGCGCCCGGCAATGCCGCTCGGCAGCCACCCGCCGGAATGGCCGAGCCTTAGCTGACACGAAGCTGACATAGAACTGACGTGGCAAAATTTTAACGCAAACCGAAAGGCGACCCGCGTTTTTTAGGTTGTCTGAAATCGCAAATCGGCACTATTAGCGCGACCGATGAGGCAGGTATCTTGCTGAAATCATCGCGAGAATGACCGGGGCCCATGTTAGTCAAAAATACCAAGCAATTGCAGGTATTTACAAAGCAACGGCTGATCGCGTCCGTAGTTTTACTGATGCTCGCCGCTGGCGGCGCCGCTTACCTCTACGCGGGGGGCAAGGAAAAGAACCACTCGGAAGTCTCCAGCCAGTCGCGCAAGAACGCGCAGAACTTCACGCCGACGCCGTCCGAATGGGCAACGCTGTCGATCGAGCCGGTGAAGCAGAAGGCCTTCCGCGCCGAATATGTCACCGAGGGCAAGGTCGCGGTCGACGAGGACCGTTCGACGCCGGTGTTCTCGCCCTATGCCGGGCGGGTCACCAAGCTGCTCGTGAAGCCCGGCGAGAGCGTCAAGCAGGGCCAGCCGCTATTCCTGATCGAGGCCGCCGACACCGTGCAGGCCCAGAACGATTTCATCACGGCGATCACCTCGCAGAACAAGGCAAAATCGGCGCTCGAGCTCGCCGACATCCAGTTCAAGCGCGCCAAGGATCTCTATGAAGGCCACGCCGTTCCGCTGAAGGATTATCAGCAGGCGGAAGCGACGCAGGTGCAGGCGCAGAACGACATGCGCTCGTCGGTGACGGCGCTGGAAGCCGCGCGCAACAAGCTGCGCATCCTCGGCTTCACCGACGAATCGATCAAGGCGTTTCAGGACAAGGGCAGCATCAATCCGGAGATCACGATCTACGCACCGATCTCGGGCACGGTCGTGCAGCGCAAGATCGGCCCCGGGCAGTATGTCAGCGCCGGCGCCAGCGATCCGGTGTTCGTGATCGGCGATCTCTCGACCGTGTGGCTCACGGCGTTCGTGCGCGAGAGCGATGCGGCCGCCGTCTGTGTCGGGCAGGACATTACCGTGAATGTGATGGCACTGCCGGGCCGTCCCTTCACCGCCAAGATCAATTACGTCGCCGCCGCGATCGATCCCAACACCCGCCGTCTTCTGGTCCGCGCCACCATCGACAACAAGGAAAATCTGCTGAAGCCGGAGATGTTCGCCAACGTGACGATCTATTCGGCCGGCGATCGCGCGGCGCCTGCGGTGCCGAAGCAGGCCCTGATTTATGAGGGCGACCAGGTCCGCATCTGGGTCGCGCGCGAGGACAAGTCGGTCGAGCTGCGCCAGATCAAGATCGGACTCGTCAACGGCGATCTCGTCGAAGTCACAAGCAATCTGAAACCGGGCGAACAGATTGTAACCAAGGGCAGCCTGTTCATCGATCGCGCGGCCTCGGGCAGCTAGCGCATGATCATGCGCCATCAAAACTGCCGTTAGCGCACAGCGAAAAACTGACCTGTAATGGATCGCCTCGTCGCCCTTGCCGTCAATCGCCGCTACCTGATGGTCGGCCTGTTCGTCGCCGTGCTGATCGGCGGCCTGATCGCGTTCAACCAGCTCAATATCGAGGCCTATCCCGACCCGACGCCGCCGATGGTCGACATCGTGACGCAGAGTCCGGGCCTGTCGGCGGAGGAGATCGAGCGCTACATCACGATCCCGATCGAGACCCAGGTCGCAGGCCTGAAGAACCTGACGACTATCCGCACCATCTCGCTCTACGGACTGTCCGACGTCAAACTCCAGTTCTCCTTTGCCTACACCTATGACGAGGCGCTCCAGCAGGTCTTGAACCGCCTGGCGCAGCTCGCGCCGCTCCCCGGCAACGTGCAGCCGCAAATCTCGCCGCTCAGCCCGATCGGCGAAATCTTCCGCTATCGCCTGGTCGGCCCGCCGAACTACAGCGTGCTCGATCTGAAGACGATCCAGGACTGGATCCTCCAGCGCCGCTTCCGCGCCGTGCCCGGAGTGATCGACGTCACCGGGTGGGGTGGCAAGACCAAGACCTACGAGCTCCAGGTCGATTTCAACAAGCTGATGGCCAACGGCCTGACGTTGCCGCAGCTGCTCCAGGCGGTGAGCAATTCCAACGTCAATGTCGGCGGCAACACCGTCAATATCGGCTCGCAATCCGCCGTGGTGCGCGGCGTCGGCCTGATCCGCTCGATCGACGACCTCGCCAACACCATGGTGGCGCAGACTGGCGGCAACCCGGTGCTGGTCAAGGACGTCGCGACCGTCACGGTCGGCGAGAAGCCGCGGCTCGGCATCGCCGGCCTCGACGACAGCGACGACATCGTGCAGGGCATCGTGCTGATGCGCCGCGGCGAGCAGAGCACGCCAACCATCAAGCGCGTCGAGCAGCTCGTCGCGCAGATCAACAACTCGACCATCCTGCCGCCCGGCGTGCGCATCGAGCGCATCTACGACCGCAAGGACCTGATCGACCTCACCACCCACACCGTGCTGCACAACATGGTGGTCGGCATTTTGCTGATCGTGCTGTTGCAGTGGATCTTCCTGGGGGATCTGCGCAGCGCGCTGATCGTCGGCGCCACGATTCCGTTCGCGCTGTTCTTTGCCGTGATCATCCTGGTGCTGCGCGGGGAGTCCGCCAACCTGCTGTCGGTCGGCGCCATCGATTTCGGCCTGATCGTGGACGCAACCGTCATCATGGTGGAGGCCATCTTCCGCCGCCTGACGCAGACCACGCCGCTTTCCGAGCTCGAGCATGCCTCGCCGGAGACGCTGTTCGGCATGAAGAGCCATGCCATTCTGTCGGCCGCGGCCGACGTTTCGCGCTCGATCTTCTTTGCCGCGGCCATCATCATCGCGGCGTTCCTGCCGCTGTTCACGCTCTCCGGCGTCGAGGGCAACATTTTCGGCCCGATGGCGCGCACCTATGCCTATGCGCTCGCCGGCGGCCTGCTTGCGACCTTCACGGTAACGCCGGCGCTGTCGGCGATCATCCTGCCTGCGCATGTCGAGGAGACCGAGACCAGGATCATGCTGTTCCTGCACCGGATCTACACGCCGGTGCTGCATTGGGCGGTCAGCAACCGCAACATCGTGCTGGGTGCCGCCATCGGCCTCGTCGTCATGACGCTGGCGCTCGGCCGCCTGCTCGGCCTCGAATTCCTGCCGAAGCTCGAGGAAGGCAACCTCTGGATCCGCGCCACGCTGCCGCCGACCATCTCGCTCCAGGAGGGCAACACCTACGTCAACGAGATGCGCAAGCTGATCCGCGCCCGGCCGGAGGTCGAGTCCGTCGTGTCGCAGCACGGCCGTCCCGACGACGGCACGGATGCCGCCGGCTTCTTCAACGCCGAGTTCTTCGCGCCGCTCAAGCCGGCAAGCGAATGGCCCGGCACCCATGACAAGGAAGTGCTGACCGCGGAGTTGCTCAAGCAACTCGACGACCACTTCCCCGGCGTCGAGTTCAACTTCTCGCAATATCTGCAGGACAACGTGTCGGAAGCCGTCTCCGGCGTGAAGGGCGAGAACTCGATCAAGCTATTCGGTAGCGACCTGAAGGCGCTGACCGACACTGCCAACAAGATCAAATCGGTGCTGTCGACGGTGCAGGGCGTGACCGACCTTGCGGTGTTCACCTCGCTCGGACAGCCGACGATCCAGATCGATATCGATCGCGCCAAGGCCGCGCGCTATGGCCTGGCGCCCGGCGACATCAACGCGACCATCAAGGTCGCGATCGGCGGCGACACTGCGGGCGATCTCTACGAGCCGGGCTCGGACCGCCATTTCCCGATCATCGTTCGCCTGGCGCCGGAATACCGCAAGAGCGCCGAGGCGATCCAGAATCTGCGCATCGGCGCGCCCGGGCCGAACGGCACCGTCACGCAGATTCCCTTGAGCGAGGTTGCCACGATCAGCCTCGTCTCGGGCGCGGCCTATATCTACCGCGAGCAGCAGGAGCGCTATTTGCCGATCAAGTTCTCGGTGCGCGAGCGCGACCTCGGCAGCGCGATCCGCGAGGCGCAGCAGAAGATCGCCGAGCAGGTCCAACTGCCGCCGGGATCGCACATGGAATGGGTCGGCGAGTACGGCAACCTCCAGGACGCTATTCGGCGGCTGTCGATCGTGGTGCCGATCTCGCTGGCGCTGATCGGCATCCTGCTTTGGTTCAATTTCGGCTCGATGACCGACACGCTGCTCGCCATGAGCGTGATCCCGATGGCGATCTTCGGCGGCGTGCTGGGTCTGCTGATTACCGGCACGGCGTTCAGCGTCTCCGCGGCGATCGGCTTCATCGCGCTGTTCGGCATCGCCGTGATGGACGGCATCATCATCATCTCGCAGTTCAACCAGCTCATCGAGGAGGGCCTTGACCGCATGACAGCGGTGGTGCGCACCGGTGAGTTGCAGCTCCGCCCGGTGCTGATGACCTGCGTGGTCGCCGGCGTCGGGCTGCTGCCGGCCGCGCTGTCCGAAGGCATCGGCTCGCAGGTGCAAAAGCCGCTCGCGGTCGTCGTCGTCACCGGCATGATGCTGGCGCCGATCGTCATCCTGGTGACGCTGCCGGTCCTGATCTCCTTCTTCTCGCGCCGCGCCCGCTAGTTTAATCCCCCTGTGGGCACACGCCCACAATTCCTGCCCACTCGGTTTGTGGTTGACGAACTCCCCCAGCGTTCCTTGATTAGAGGCAAGGGAAATCGCGGGAGAGACCAGCCATGCGGATGGAGGAACAGGCGGGCAGGGGGGCCGCCACGGCGGAGCAGATCCTGGGCGAGATCCGGGACTATTGCCGTGCGACCCGAACGACGGAATCGACCTTCGGCCGGCTCGTCGTCAATGACGGCAAGCTGGTATCCCGGCTGCGCGACGGTGCCAGGATCACGACAGGCACGCTCGACAAGGTGCGCGCCTATCTCAGCGAGCACCGGCCGGAGCCATCAGGCAGCCCCGCGACCGTCGCGCTGAAGGCGGCCGATGGCGTGGCGCCCGTGGTCGAGGCCGCGCCGCCGGGCTTCCGCTTCTTCGACAACCGGCAAAAATATCTCCTGTTCGTCTCGACCTGCAGCGAGAAGACCGAGGTCGCCAACCGCATCTCGCTGGAGATCTCCAATCTCCAGCCGTCGCCGCCGGCGCTCAGGCTGTTCGACGCCGGCTCCGGTGACGGCACCGTGCTGTCGCGGGTGATGCGTGCGCTGCATGCGCGCTTCCCCGCAATGCCACTTTATGTCGTGGCCAAGGAGATCTCCTACGAAGACGTCCGCATGATGCTGGAGAAGATGGCGGACCGCCTGTTCGAGCATCCCGCAACCGTGCTGGTCGTGACCAACCTCTATTACGGCGAAGCGCCCTGGCTGACGCCGCGCTCGGCGACCGCGGCGCAAGGCCTCCTGTGGAAGGACGTCGCGCTCGCGGGCAACACCGCGCACGGCTTTGCCGAGCAGATCGGCGAGCTCGAACCGTTCCTCGCCGAGAACTGGCGCGCCGGCATCAGCCAGAAGACCGGCAATCCCGTCTATATGCGGCCGGTGATCCTGACGCTCAGGCGCGAGGACCATTCCTTCCTGCTCGATCCGATCATGCCGCGGCCGGGGCGGGTGATGGCCGACTACGATCTCGTTATCGCCTCACAGCCCTACCGGGCGCGCGCCAGCGTCGAATTCAAGGCCTCGAAGGTGGTGACGCCGCTGGTGCGGTCCTTGCGTCCCGGCGGTCGTCTGATCGGCATCCATTCCCATGGCCGCGATCCCGGCATGGAGATCATCGACCAGGTCTGGCCCGGCGATGATCCCTTTGGCACCGACCGTTATGCGATCCTGCGCGAGGTCAAGCGCGAGCTCGGCTCGGCGGCGCGGCACTACAATTTCAATGCGTCGTCGGATGCGCGCGCGATCTTCCGCTACCGCATGCACACGCTGCCCGATGAAGTCTCCGGCCCGATCGGCACCTCGACACTGTTCGCGGCCTGGAACGCTGCGATCTATGTCGCGCAGATCGAGGACGACAGGCTGTCCGAGGTCGTGCGTGACGGCCGCTATCTCGAGGCGACCGATCGCGTGGTGAGAAAACACGGCGGGCTCTGGTTCAACGACGAGACCTATGTGATCTCGCGTCGCCGGGCGCCGGCGTAAACGATCGGAGCGCGCGATGACGATGACGCTCGAACAGTCTCTCTCCGGCGATCTCGCTGCACTTCTGCCGAAGGCGTCGGTGGAAATCTCCTCGCGCGGGCATCAGCTCGACGAGCTGCACGAGCATTTTTCGCCCGACATCGATGTCAGCATCACCTTCCTGCCGGGCGACCACTACCAGCACAATGTCGAGACTGCCGCCGCGCTGCGCCGCGCCGGCTTCAACCCCGTCCCGCACATCGCGGCGCGCGAGGTCACCTCGCGCGAAGCGCTGGACGATTTCTTCCGCCGGCTACGCGGCGAGGCCGACGTCCACCGCATCCTCCTGATTGCCGGCGACCTCGCCATCGCCAAAGGGCCGTTCAAGTCGAGCCGCGATGTCGCCGCAAGCGGCCTGATCGAGGCGCACGGCTTCTCGCGCGTCAGCGTCGCCGGCCATCCTGAGGGACATCCCTATCTCGATACGGCGCAGACGATGAAGTCGCTCGCCGCATCGCGCGACTGGGGCAGGGAGCGGCAAGTTGCCGTCGACATCGTCACGCAGTTCTGCTTCGAGGTCGCGCCGATCCTTAACTGGCTCGGCGAGCTTCGCATCGCAGCCATCGATCTTCCCGTGGTGATCGGCCTCGCGGGTCCTGCGAGTCCGGCCACGCTGATGAAATTCGCACTCCGCTGCGGCGTCGGCAATTCGATCCGCGCCGTGCGCAATAAGATCGGCCGCTATGGCCGGCTGCTCACCGAGACGGGGCCAGACGAGGTGGTGCGCGGGCTCGAGGCCGCACCGAAGTCCGCGACCTCGCAGATCATCGGCTTCCATTTGTTCCCGTTCGGTGGTCTCCGCAAATCCGCGCGCTGGCTGAACGAGCACGCCAGCGTGCCAGGCGCCCTTCAAAATCGGTAAAGCCGCGCTGGATTGTCGACCAGAATCTTCTTGCGGATGTCTGCATCCGGCGCCCACACCGGGAGCTGGTTGAGCAGGCGGCCGTCGTCGATTTGGTAGAGCGGGGCGATGTCCGTGGCCTTTCGTCCTTCGACATGGCTGGAGTCCGGATGCGGCCAGTCGGTGCCCCAGACGATACGGTCGGCATTGGTCGCGATCAGCGCACGGGCGAACGGGACCATGTCCTGGTAGTCGGGCGCGAGCTTTGACGAGCGATAGGCGCCCGAGATCTTCGCATAGGCCTTGCCTGACTTCACGAGTTCGAGGAGGTCGGAAAATCCGGGCTGGTCCATCCCTAGCGATGCCTCCAGGCCGCCGAAATGATCGAACACCGCCGGCACCGGCGCGGCCGTCACGAGGTCCTTGATCGCGGAGATCATCGGCAGCGTGGTGTAGAGCTGCACATGCCAGCCGCGCGACTTCATGCGTTCTACGGCTGCCGTGAAGCGTGCGCGCCCGACATTGGGATCGCTGATGCCGCCGGTTGCCAGATTAATGCGGATGCCGCGGAAGCCGTCCTCTCCCATCGCATCGAGCTGGGCCTCCGTCGTCTTGTCGTCGATCACGGCCACCCCGCGTGCGGTCGCGCCGCGGGCCTTCATGCCGAACAGGGTGGACGAATTGTCGGTTCCGTAGACGCTCGGCGTCACGATCACCACGCGCTCGATATGCAGCGCCTTGTGCAGCGCCACCATCTCCTCTGGTGACGCCGGCTCCGGCGTATAGACGCGGCCGGCGAAGAAGGGGAATTTCTCGGGATCGCCGTGGATGTGGGTGTGGCAGTCGCAGGCATGGGCCGGGACGTCGAAATTGACTGATGTCGACGGCTGCGACGCCCGGGCATGGGCTTTGCTGGTCATTCGGCAGCCAGGGAGGCGAGCAGAACGCTGCGTCGGGTGAGCATGGTTGTCTCCTTGCTTCGTTGTTCCGAGAACGTATCGGCGACGATATCACATCAGCCCGGCAGTCGCCGCACGTCGCGGCATAGCTGTTCGACAAGTTCTGCAAGGGGCCTCGCGCCGTCGACGCGCACGACCGGGCAGGGCAAGCCTGCGAGCCACGCCTCATGCTTTGCGAGATTGCGGCCTTCGCGGTCGCCGGCCTCGTAGTGCGAGGCCCATTCGATGAAGGCTTCGGTTTCCTCATGGCGCCAGCCATCGGGCGCGACTGCGGCTGCACCGAAATGCGTGGCCTCGCGGGCGCGCAGCCGTGTCAGCCGCACCTCGCGCGGCGTGACCACGAAGACGACGAGATCGAAATGCGCGACGAACTCGTCGCCCCAGCCGGTGACCGATCCGCTCAGCACCCAATCGAGGCGTGGCAGGAACATCTCGCGCATCAGACGCAGGCGCTCAGGGATGGGGCGAAGGGTCTGGTAGGGCGGCGCGGTCGGCAGCCAGAAATAATCGTCGCTGTCGTGATGCGGCAGTGCAAGCCGGTCCGCAAGCGCCCGGCCGAGCGTCGTCACGCCGGAGCCCGACGCTCCCATCAGATGAATGCGGCAGCTTTTCATGATCGCTTCCCGAGAATGACTTGAACCCAACGGCTGGCGGTTTGACTAATGATCCGCGCTCCCGGATCATCTCCCTCCCACCGGAATCACTTTATGCAAAAATCTTTTGGCAAGTTCAAAGCAGGCGTCTCGGCCGCCGCCGTCCTCGTCGCGCTGTTCGGTGTTTACGGCTTCCGCAAGCTTCAGGCGCTGGCGGCCGATCCGACCGGTCCGAAGGACTGCCGTGCTGCGGATGACATCGGCGAGCAGGGCAAGGTCGACCTGGAGAAGGTGAGGGCGATCGCGCCGCTTCAAGGCGTGAAGTGGTCGCAGCTCGGCGGCAGCATCAATGATGCGAGCTGCCTCAACCGCACCGAGGTCTACGGCGTGGTCGAGGTGCACAGCGTCGACGATATCGTAAAAACGCTGGCCTTTGCGCGCGCCAACAAGCTGCCCGTGACGACAGCCGGCGTGCGCCACTCCATGGGTGGTCAGGCGTTCCGCAAGGGCGGCATCGTGCTGGACATGCGCGGCTTCAACCGCATCACGCTCAACGAGGCGGCGCACAGCGTCACCGTGCAGCCGGGCGCGACCTGGCACGACATTCAGATCGCGCTGCATCCGCGCTTTGCTGTGCGCGCGATGCAATCGACCGACATCTTCAGCGTCGGCGGCTCGATCTCGGTCAATGCCCACGGCATGGACCACCAGGCCGGCGCGCTGGCCCGCTCGATCAAGGCGATGAAGGTGATGCTGGCCGACGGCTCGATCAAAAACGCCTCGCCGACGGAGAACCAGGAGCTGTTTAACCTTGTCGTCGGCGGCTACGGCCTGTTCGGCGTCATTGTCGAGGCCGAGCTCGATATCGCCGACAATGCGGTCTACCAGACCGGACGGCGCGTGCTGGACTACAAGGCGTTTCCGGCGCTGTTCGCAGGCGAGATCGAGAAGGACACCAACATCGGCCTGATGTACGGCCATCTCTCGACCGCGCCGAGCAGCTTTCTGCAAGAGATGCTGCTCTACACCTACACCAAGGTCGACGGCAGCGATTTCGCGATCGAGGAGCTCGGGGAGGTCAGCAGCACGAAGCTCCGGCGGCTCACCATCAACCTGTCCAAGCAGGGGCCATTCTTCCAGGAGCTGAAGTGGCTGTCCGAGAAGCACATCGAGCACCGGATGGAGACCTGCACGGTCACCCGCGCCAAAGCGATCGCCTCGGGCGAAGCCTGCCTCGTCAGCCGCAACAATCCCATGCACGACTCCGTGCCGTACTTGCGCAACGCCTTGCAGGACGAGACTGACATTCTCCACGAATACTTCATCCCGCGCAAAAACTTCGTCGCGTTCGTCGACGGCATGCGCAAGATCATGCTCGACAACAAGACCAACCTGCTGAACGCGTCGGTCCGCGTCGTGCACAAGGAGGAGAATTTCCTCACATACTCTCCGGAGCCGGCGTTCTCGCTGGTGCTCTACATCAACCAGCCGACGGATGATGAGGGCAACCTCCGCATGAAGAAGGTGACGGAAGAGCTGATCGATCTCACCATCGCCAATCAGGGACGCTTCTTCCTGCCGTACCAGCTCTATTATTCGCGCGATCAGCTCAAGAAGTCCTATCCGCAAATCGACGACTTCTTCGTGGCCAAGCGCAAGTACGACCCGGCCGGTCTCTTCACCAACACGATGCATCAGAAATACGCATCGTAAAGCATGATCCGGAAAAGTGTGCAGCGGTTTTCCCTCGCGACAAGCGCGGAACGCGTTTGCGCGGAGATCATGCTCGGCAAATAAAGCCTAAGCCTGTACCGACAACCGTCGGCCGGACCAACGAAGGCTACGTCCGCTTTTGCCCGGTGAGCGACCAAGTTCGTTTGGTAGCGCAATATGTCGCAAAGGGCCATTTACGGACATCAGAACACGCGGATCATCTCCAAGTTGTCCGCCACGCGTGACCTATCCTCATCCACGCAACATTGGCAGTTCCGCCACCGTCCTGAGGGCTCCAACCTTCAATCATGAAAGTTACGGGACTTAGTCCTGCTTCATCGGAAGTGACTAGGCGTGGCAACGGTTTGAGCGTCGGCACAATGGCAACGACGGCCGCACCAACAATGAGTTCTCGGCGGTCGATGATCATGCTGTTACCTCTGAGCACAGGCTTGCCATGGGCGAAGAACGAAAAGCAGCCGATGCACTGAGCCGTCTCGCCGCTTCGGCTAAGAGTTCGGTTGACGCACTAACATCACCAGCAATAACCGCGATTGCATGTGCTTGCTCGAAGGCACGCAAAGTCGGGCGGTTTGCAACGTTGAGACAAGCGAGATCGAGCGCTCGGCGCAGATCAATACCGCTTTCGGCGTAGAACTCCGCACCGTGGTCCGCAAATGCAAGGGAGTGTCGCTCAAGAAGGGAGTCGAAACCGCACCGGGCTGCCTCCATATGCGCCTCCGCATCCGCAAACTTTCCCTGACGAGCCATCACGTCGGAGAGCCGCCAGCGAATTTCCGGGTCGCCAGTGTTGAGCGCCGGAATTAGCAATGCCAGCGCTTCACTCAACTGCCCGCTGCGTGAATAGAGTTCAGCCAGATGCACGCGCGCTTTCGTGTAGCTTGGAAAATAGTCTATGGCTCTTTTATACCATTGGGCGGCACGAGCCGTGTCCGGCTCTGGCACGAGTTCTCCCCAAAGCAGGCCAAGTTGAAAGCAAACGCCGGCTGGAGGAAGTGGCGAAACGTCGCTAAGCTCGCGGAGGGCTTGCGTGTAGATCTGGTGGGCATCGATGAACTCGCGCAAGTCCGCCAATAGTGCCGCCAGTGTCACCAGGTCTTCGATTCGACCGGATTTTCGCGCGATCTCTCGCCGCTGATCCAGCACACTGTCGAGGTTTGCGCCGCACGCTTGATCGACATTCAATTTCAAAAGACGAATATCGTCTGTCGGCGCACCGCCGATCTCGGCCTGCGCGAGGCAGCGCCTCGCATCGGTAAAGCGGTGCGTCATCGAGGAAACCTGGGCCTGGATCAGCGCTGTGCGGGCGGATGACGGATGTGCTGCAAGAGTGTTCGCCAGCGATTCCAGGCGATCAAGCGCGCAGACATCGCCGACGAACTGCGCCGTAAGTTGTTCTTGCTCGACGACGGTCTCGGCAACCCCCACCCGCTGCGGGTCAGCAAAGAACCGGCTCCACGATCTCCGCCTCGCGCTCTCCAGATTGATGAGGGCGATTTCACCGTCCGTCGTCAGCGAGCGATCAGCATCGAGTTCAGCAGACGCTATCATTTGCCGGCTCCAAAGCGCGGTTTAAGGCTATCGAGGCCTGCTTTGAACAACGTGGAAATGATTGCCCTCACGACCACGTCTCCCTGGTCGTTAGCGAGGTACTCTGCGCGCCACTCAACGGAACTGCCGGCCCCATCGGGCTTGACCGCAAGGAACCCGCTGTAATTCGAGACTGGAAGTCCACTGATGTTTGAATAGCGATATGATCTGCTGGAATCATCGACAGCATCAAGACGTTCGATGATCTGCTTGCCATCGATCGTCTCGATAACACGTAGCGCTCCGACTCCCGTTCCGATGAGCTTGATATCGGCAATCAAGGGATGCCAATAACCGCCGAACTGTCCGATCAGCGCCCACACCTTGTCGGGTTCAGTTTTGAGATCGACCCTCTCCACTACACTTTGTAGCTCCGTGTTCGGCGCGGCGAAGTAAGGGAAATTCTTGGTGCCGGGCTTGGTGGCCTGTGTCGCGCCACCGCGGAGCTGTTCACGATCGCGATTCACAATCAAGGTCAACATGTCATCGATGACGTTGGCATCGACTGTGCGGCCGCCCCCAGTCCGGTAGGTGCGCCCGCTTAGCGTGCTTCTCTCGATCTCCGAATAACTGACATCTGTGATTGGCTTTGTGACATCAAACAGCAGGTAGTCGTCGAGACGAACATTGGCGTGGGCGGCAAGTGCCGACGGCGTCCAGTCCTGCTTGCCGTCGCGCGTGTCCCATTCCGTCAAGCTATCTTTCAACCGTTGCAGGAACAGGGGTCGCAGTTCTTGTGCGAGCGCAAATGGGGTCTGTTGGTTCCAAAGATCGCGAAGGTCGTCCACGTCTCCCATACCCTTATTGTCGAGAAGCATGTTGGTTTGCTCCGGGCGACCGATCCAGTCGATACGCGAGGGCTGTGAACCTACAAACTGGTTCATACGAGCGAGCGGGACTGTTTCGGCGATCACCCCGAACAATGAGCCTTGGTCCGGATTGAGAACGCGCTGAGTATCGAATTCAATGACGATGCAAAGAACATTGTCGTGCAGCAGAAGGTTTTGAGATTTCACCAGGCCACGGACGAATAACCACCCGAGGATAAAGGGGTCGGAACGCATGCCGGCAAACACGCGAAAAGTTCCGTCCGGTGTGGAGGCTCCCTGTTCGTCATTGACGGTAACGCGGAGCGTTTGGCCACCAGGCAGGGTGCAAGTACCACGTTGGACAGGCCTTTGGCCGGGGGAGCCTCGTTCGAGCGCATCGAATTTAGCGCTAAAGCGAATCTCCGGGTCGCTTGTTTCGAATTTGGCGTTATCGCCGAGACCCGCGACCTTCGCGCGACGAACCACGATCGAGTAAGTGATCGCGTTTGAGAAAATTGCCTCCTGCCCACAGGTCGGAAAAACGTCCGCCGCCAAAACTGTTCGGGCCGGATTTTCCGGGCTCGTAAACGCGAACAGATCGGTGAGGTCCGCCGAAGGATCGCCAATTTGTCTCGGCCCATCGATATGATCGGACATCGGAAGGCTCTCCTGTCGGACAGCAAAGCGGGCTACGGGCTTATCACTCAGGCGGATGGTTCATGGCTTCTGTGAACTGCTGGCTTCCGGCGGCCCTCCGAAGGGCGTCACCCTGCCAGCCTCCTCGGGGATCGATTTCAAGTACTCGACAAGTGCCCAGCGATCATCCTCCGTCAGCAATGGTCCGATTACACCGTTGCCAAGCGGACTATTTTCGAAGGAGTGACCAGCGTTTGAGTTCCCTGGTACGGATGTATCCATCAGAAATGTCCCCGACGTCGCCTTGGTGTCGAGCCCGACCTTGACCGGATCGAAGTCTCCGCCGAGGTAAAACTTCTTCGTGCGCTCGGCGGCTGGGATCAGCATCTCGTAGAGGTTGGGCACCGACCCATTGTGGACGAAGGGCGCCGTGGCCCAGACCCCGTCGCGCGGGCCCGCCTTGTAGACGGCCTCTGACGGCAACGTCGTAGAAAGGCCGCCCCCCCGCACCCGATAGCCGTGGAGGTCCAATTCTTGGGCTTCGGTCAGATTGAGTTTCCGCAGTGCCGTGTCCATAACCGTAAACGAAATCGCATTCATAAACTCGCCCGAGGGCAGCAGCGGCTTGCCGTAGGCCCCTGGGAGCAATTCTTTGCTCAAGGAATTGCCCAGTTCACCGGAAATCGAAAATGGGTGGAGAGTTTCAAACTGTCCTCTGTCGGTGCCGACATATGTTTGAGGAGTCAACCCGACGAGAACGTAACGTTTTCCGTTCTTGTTGGATTCGGTCCACCGGTAAGGCCAAACATTGTGGCAGCTTGCGCAATGCTCCACGAACAATGCTTTCCCTATCTTTGCTTTGTCCCGGTCGATTTTGCCGAACAGGTCCTCCGGCCAACTCGGAGGCGCCAATCGTTCCAATTGGTTCTCGGCCCGTTGCAGGTTAAGTATCGGGACGGTCGATTGGAACAGCCCCTCGGCGGGAGATTTGGAGCTCAGATCAAGGGGCAGGTAAACACCTATAGACTCCTGAACATTGCGCTTAATCGGGTCCTGCACAGTGCCCCTCCACTGCGTCCACAATCCGTGCGGAGCATTCCACAGGAAGGGAGGCTTGGTGGGCGCAACCGCGATGGTCGAGTTCTCGAGAATTCCCGGCAACGTGGCCAACGCGCGATTGAAAATCAGCGCGAGCGCATCCATGCGTCCTGGTCCCCAGAGGTACCGAGTGATCGTACTCCGGGTGGCATAATCGTGCACCCGCTCGTTCTCGCTCTCGGCTCGCTTGCGTAGCTTGTCCTTCGCATCCGGGCTCGATGCTCCAAGCCGTGTCGCCAAGCGGTCGAATTTTGCCGCGTCGGCAAGGGTCGTCCGCAGCGCGTCGTCGAGATCTCGAACCAAACCCTGCAGGTCTATAGCGTTGTTACCTCCGCCTTGAAGACGGATGAGCTTGCCCTTGTACTTCAATTGCCCTGAGTGACAGGCCGCGCAGGTCATGCCTACGTAGTCGCCGGCCGGCCAGCCTTTGATCGGCGTGGCCACGGTCTCCTTGCTCATCCCGATCGGCAATCCGTCCGGATTGTTCCAGTTGGCGGGGTCGGGAATCAGGCCATAGCGAACGCTGTTTGCATCAGAGCGGAAAAGGTCCTGGCTGCCGGCGATTTCCAGATTGAGGTAAATATCGTAGGCGAGAACGGCCGATCCTTGCGAAAAGTGATAGTACCACTCGCGATCCTCCTGCGACCAAGCCTGATTGAGATAGATTATATTGTCGCTCGTCTGCGCCCTCGCGGGAATTGAGGTGAGCGCCGTCAAAGTAGCGGAGACAACGAGTGCGGCTATCTTCATCGTCTGCAATCTCGCTGACATGATCGCTTCTCCGTAGTAGAGAGCGGTGACTGCACTTACGCGGAATAGGCTGCGAGCTGGCTTGCGAGTCCTGGGACTTCTATCGGACGACGACCATCAATCTGCGTGGACGCGACGCACGCGAGTTTTCGGAGTTATGTCGCGACCGCCGTGGCAACATAACCGGTTGACGTCCACCCTTGTCGTCGTTCCTGGTATCGGCTGAAGGAACTGGGTCTCCTCGCGGGCGTTTGCCCGAACATGTGAAAGCCTGAGACCGATGGTCGCGCCCGATCTTGATCTAGATCAAATGAGAGCCGCTTTGGGTCTTGGCTGTGTGAAAAGGCCAAGACGCTTAAGCCCGATAGAACAAGTCATTCGTCCAAGACCGCTCTAGCGCTCAAGCTCGCAAGCGATTTCAACTTAGATGACGAACTGCAGAATGTAATTCTAGCCGTGTTTCGATCCTTCGCGTTTTTACACACCCAGGGTCATAAGCTGCCATTGAAGACGAAGGCACATTTTTTACTCGATCCTGACCGGCTTTCTTCCCGCTGTCCTAAAGTCTATCTTGGTTGAAAAGACACGAGAGGCAGCGAAATGCCACCGGCACCAATCACATATTGCTTCTACCGTTGTCGCGGGCTCTGTCTTCACACCTGGGTCGTCGCGACTTTCGCAATCATGACGGCCTCCGCTCCACTGCAGGCTTCAACAGCACCAAAAACGTCAGCGTGCGGATACCTCGCTGGTCTAGTTGATAAGGCACCGCCATCAGGGCCGTTGTTCCTGCCCAGCTATCCGACCGTCGAATCGGGACCTCTGCATGGCGCCGCCTACCTCTATGACAATGCGGTAGCCGCCATCGCATTGATCGGTTGCGGTGAGCAAGACAAAGCGTATCGGATTGGCTCGGCGATTCTCTGGGCCATCGACAACGACCGCACCTGGCACGATGGACGGCTCAGGAACGCTTACGCCGCGGGTGTGGTGGCGAATGGCCCCGTCAAACTTCCAGGGTGGTGGGACAATACTCAGAACAAATGGTTAGAGGATCGATATCAGGTAGGCAGCGATGTTGGTAACATGGCATGGGCCATGTTGGCGTTGCTGTCGATTGATGATGTGAACACCGGCTCTCGGTTCCGCGATGGTGCAGCACGGCTTGGCGCCTGGGTCGCGCAATGGGCCGATACGCGCGGTACTGGCGGTTTCACGGGTGGTACGTTTGGGCACGAACCGACGCCGGAAGTGCG
>NZ_JBBIAM010000279.1:0-2655 GCF_054185185.1 Bradyrhizobium sp. UFLA05-153 | reverse complement strand
GCTCCACCCGCGCCACTTGGCGTACAAAACCCCGAGACTCTAACCGCTGCTGGATGAAAATTCAGTGGCAGGTCAGTTGAACTGCTCCCTGTTTTGACCGGACACCGACGTTAGCCGGAGGAGCCTAGTCCTAGGCATACGCCAGAGACATTTTCGAAGGTGGAAGTCATCACCGGCGTGGCCCGTCGGCGGCGGGAGCAGAAGCTCTTGGTCGTCAACGAGACGCTGCAAGCGGGATCACATGCGCAAAGGCTTCGCCTCTTTGTCGTTGCAGGTGCAAGAGATGCTGCATCGCGATCCGCTGAGCCGTCATTTGTCCACGGTCCGGCTTCTACCGAGGCAGTTTAACCTGCTTCCGACCCAGCCGGCAGCATTTCACCTAGCGTGAAGACCTAAAAGGGAGAATTTCCAAATAGCTCGTCTCCTGTCAATTGCGCCGAGCTCGTGGTCGAAATTAAAAGTATGGATGCCATCCGCCAGTGCGGCACTTCCTGGCCATCTGGCGATCTCTCTTTCTTTGAATCGGCTTGTAGTAAGCTCTTCGATTTCTAACCACACAAGACCAGACCCGTAACCGCTCTCGCAATCCTGTGCAGGTCGCAGGAGCCGGTTGCCATATATAACAAATTGACCTGCCGGACGAGACGATCGACAATCTGATTTTACGGGATTTAATTCGTGCGCTTGCCAAGGCCCTTCTAAATGTTCGCTGTAAAAAATTCCAAGCTCATCTTGCGTCGAACCATCTCTGTGTGCAATCGCGGCAAATATCCACCACCTATCTTGGTGCCGCAATAGCGTCGCATCATACACATCAACGTCCTGGATAAGAACTCGGTGAAGAACCCAATCGTATGGAAACGATCGAGCCCGGTAGAGCTCCACCGTGCGATTACCTCCGGTTTCAGGCAGCATGTAAATGAGTTCATCGTGCCGAAAGACGAAAGGATAGGATAGGTGATAGGGACGAACTAATACTGGCTGAGGAGTAGTCGGCTTATGTCCGGTCGTTACCGGCATGCAAGAAATGATACCCTTACCGATTTGATAGTCAAACTCCTCGACAAACAGCCACTTCTGGCCCTCATTGCAGAACAAAAATGGATCGGCGTAGTAGCGCCGCCGATCGTCAGGCACCGTTATAAACTTATGCAGAGGGATCCCGTTTGGGATTTCCCACTTATCGGACCACAAGAGTCCAATAGACCAATGCTCGTGCCATTTCAGCCCTCCTATCATACGATTCAGGGCTTTCGCTAAGAAAAATCGAAACGCAAAGCGCGGAACCAGCACCCTGGAAAAGGTTTGGTCGGCACTCACCGGTCTGGATGGTACGGCGGGCTGTGTGCCTTTCGACAGATGATAAATCGCTCGTTCCGTAAGTGCCAGAAGGCGCGCAAAGCAAAGCTGGAGCCCTCGAATTAATTCTGATCTATTTTCTATCGCCAAATAGGAAGCGATTCTTGGCTCGACCTGTCCTGCCAAACAGATCGACAGGTACGTGTTCTTACGATTGAGCAGAGAGGCAAACAGACTGACACTGTCAGCGGACCCTTCAAAGTGAGGCTCGAGAATTGGGGTTGAAGCAGCCAGTATGGGTGCTTCGGACAGATTTATGATGAGCGAGTACCCACTATTCACAATGTCCGGCCACGGTTTTCCTGAGATGCTTATCATCTTGACGAGGTCGAGTTCTCCTAAAAAGTGGGCCTCGACGCGCATCCATAACCTCAGGGAGGGCGGATAGCTTAAGGCGTGTGGGCTCGTATAAACGTCCACGTCAAAACTGGCTTGTAGTATCGAAATAAGCCTACGATGCCACATCCACGCTCGATTCTGGGGCACGACAACGGCCACATGTCGCCGTCCATCTGAGGACATTCGGCTCTCCGTCACCTCGGCTCCCCGCCATTATACGCTCGTAAGTTCCGCACTCATATTGACTTGCCTATCCGTCCACCGCAAATTTGCAATTTGAGAGCGGACGTGTCGGTTTCTGGCCTCGTCATCGAGGCATTCGGCCAATAAATAGCGCCCCCCACGGTCCGCCCGCTCAGCGAAGCGCCTCATCAATTCCCCAGGATCAAGGAAAATCATAACAGCGGCCACAGCGAATCATAACAGCCGCCACTGCGTTTTCACACATGGGGTAATTCCGGGCTCGGAGCCATACTCAGCCTCTGGGAATCAGCTCTCCAGGACTCGATGAGGCCTACCTCAGGGCCTTGCAATGACGGAGAGAGGCAATCGAGCACTATGTCGGATTAGACGTGTCACTGAAACTGACTTCGATCTGCATCGTCGATCGGACAGGAAAGGTCGAGCGCGAAGGGACGGTTACGTCTGACCCGGAGGCGATCGCGACGTTCATCAAATTGCACGCGCCACACGTCGTTCGGATTGGACTCGAGACCGGAGCAACGTCGACGTGGCTGTGGACCGAGCTGAATAAGATCGGGTTACCCGTTATCTGCATTGACGCCAGGCATGCGAAGGCGGTTCTGAAGATGCAGATCAACAAGAGCGACCGAAATGACGCTGCTGGCATAGCGTGTATCATGCAATGTGGTTGGTACAATGCGCATTCCAGGGATGGTGATCAGGTGTTCCAGACGATGGTGATCACGGATTCCAGTGATCGTGATCAGGTTCGGA
>NZ_JBBIAM010000278.1:0-2670 GCF_054185185.1 Bradyrhizobium sp. UFLA05-153 | reverse complement strand
GGGTGCGGCCATGGTGGCGGGGGGTGCGGCGGCGGCCGAGGTTGTGGTGGTGGTGGGTTTGTTGGCGGCCGAGGTTGTGGTGGCGGGTTTGTTGGCGGCCGAGGTTGCGGTGGTGGCGGGATTGTTGGCATCCGAGGTTGCGGTGGTGGTGGGATTGTTGGCATCCGAGGTTGCGGGGGCTTCCGTGGTTGCCGTGGCTTCCGTGGTTGCGGTTGCGGCGGCTGCGGGTTCGACATCTGGTTCGATGACGATATCGGGTTCGATGGCTGGGGGTATGCTGGCTGGGGGTTCGGCGGTTGCGCGGGTTGCTGCGCGTCCTGGGGGGCGTGCCGCTTGTGCTAAGTCCCACCAAGGACTCTGCTAAGCTGCGATCAGCCTCTCGCTGGTCATGGGCTTAAGGTCGCCTTCGGGTCATTCGCGACTGAGCCGGGCAGTGCTTGCGACCAATCGACGTCCGCTTCGGTCCCGATAGCGCCTGCTTTTGTGCAGAAGCAGCAAACGACGCGGGGGGCCAGGAGCAGAAGTCGGATCGCGTCGGATTGTGATAGCACCGAGGCGTAGAGTTTCAATCATTTTACGCACGCTGCGAGGCGCGCAAAGCCTCAACTGCTGCCCCGCGGCTGAACTACGGTGCTGGCAGCGGCGACGGAATCTTCTAACTGCCGCCGTCTCGCCGATGCTGAAGTGTACGGCCTTGCCTTGAATCCATGCGATGTCCGCCTCGTCGAGATAGATGGCCGACACTGCCAAATGTTTGCGTGATTAACGATGTGGCTTGGCTGTTCGGCCTGCCAGTGGTCTACGAGGTCGTGACCTGAGCTAACTGCACGGCGCCGAGTGTCAATGTGATCGCGACAGCGCCTAAGAAAGCATTACGAATCTGTGACATTCTGTCCCTCGCCCGATGGCGATTCGTCGCCATTTACGCAGCGCCCTTGGCCCGTCTTTTTCCCTAATTGCCGAAGGTTCACCATGCCTTCGTGAAGGTCGGAAAATGGTTTCATCCCGGCAGATTTTGTTTCGTCGCGCATCCGCACGTCTTGTTGACCATGGTCGATAAGACCGCGCGCGAATAACCCAGACCTCAGCCGAGTGACTCTGGCGCTGGTGCTCGAATGATCGTCTAACATCGGCACCCAAGCGGCGCGTGCGCTCCGCAGTTGTCTACGCGGCCGTTGATTTGCGCCACGACCACAACCAGATCAAACAAATTCGGGAAGAGTGCCGACAGGCCCACAGTGAAAGGATCAAAATGGCGGAATGCGTGCTCGACTCGACGCTTCGGCGCGGACGGCAACCGCAACTGCCGTAAAAAAGGCCCGCCAGCGTGAACCGGAGGGCCTTTGTTGTTACCGCTTCAGCCGTCGGCAATGCCGGGGGTCATTCTTAGAGGCGGAAGTAAACCCACGATGAGCTCTCAACGGCAGTGGAGTGGCGTATGCGTAAGGCTCCCTCGATCATCCCAACCGATCGGCTCGACCGGGACATGTACCTGGTGCTGGAGGATTTCAGCGGCGGCCCAGCGTGGCGGGAGACGGACGAAGACCAGACCGACTACCGGATCCTGATCAATGACCTCCTTAATGGCCAGTATGACCACCCCTTACGTCTCGTAGCCTTCAATCCGCTGGAGGGCTGGTCGCGCGATGCCACCGAGGATGTAGCCCGGGAGCTGGAGCGGTGGGTCGCCGAAGGGCACGAGGTCACCGATCCGGTGCGGGAGTTCATCGAGCGCTTCACCGGCCGGCCGATTGGCGTGCAATTGTTGCTGCCGCTGCGGGAGTTCTGAGACCCGCAATTCGGCTCTATTGCCGCACGCCTGCCTGTTTGTGAGAAACTCCCTTGACTTGCAAACTTGCCGGGTCAAAACCTGAAGGGGTGCCTAGCTTTGTCTCAAGGGAGAAGGGCGATGCGTCTCTGCAAATGTATCCTTGGGGGTGATCATTGCATGCGCCGCCAGCGATTGCTTCTATGATCCCTTGGCCTTGAATTGATCGAGCTGGGCGACCCTGCCTTGCGGAAAAATTGTGCCTTTCGGGCACCACTTGCCTCTCTTTTTTGGCCTCGTCCCTTCTAACCTCGCGACTCAGGTATGGGTGATGAACATGGCCGGTAAAGCGAGGTAGCGCGATGCTCCTTTTTTTTCTGCTCACGCCTTGGATCCTCCTCAAAGTCTTCACATCCGCTTCGCAGGCGCGCTGGCTCTGACCGTTTGGAGACGATTTGCGGTGGCGAAATCACGGAAAACACGGACGAGGATGCCCGGTCAAACCGACGTCCGATAGACCTCATCGACTCGCCAGCCTGCCAGCGATCCCAGATCTCAGACCGCTGAACCGCGGAATAATAGATGCGACGTCGCTGCTTCATGTACACACTCCATCTCTGCTAAAAGATTAGAGTGTTGCACCGACCGGTTGAGTCCACCCCCGATTGCGGCCAAGCTCCGCTTCTGCTGACATCTCCCCTCTGGCCAGAACGTAGCCGGAAGGATGCTGAACGCCCAATAATTGCGCTCCTCGACTGGTGCTACCTTGTGGTTGATCCGGTTCGCAGTCGACAAGCAGATCAACGCCGTCGCCATGCGACTAAGTGGTCGTTTGTGAAGAACGTTTCTGAGCACCGTTTTACGCAAGGTGTGGTTGCGATAGGTGGCGACAGAGTATCCAT
>NZ_JBBIAM010000277.1:1479-2680 GCF_054185185.1 Bradyrhizobium sp. UFLA05-153 | reverse complement strand
GTACGCACACGTCGAAGGCCGCCTGATTGACGCATGCGCGCGGGCACGGCGAGGTCTATGATGGCGTTGGGTGAAGGTCAGGCGGCTCGCTGATCGGTGGGCTTGTCGGCTTGGCGCAGGAGCTTCCATTCCCAGGGCAGCAGCTCGTGCAGACGCAATGTGGGATGATCGGCGATACGGGCCAGGACGTCGGCGAGCCAGGCCTTGGGATCGACGTCGTTGAGACGACAGGTCGTGATCATCGTCAGCATGATGGCGGCACGGTCGGCACCACGCTGGCTGCCGGCGAAGGTCCAGTTGCGCCTTCCCAAGGCGATGCCTCTCAATGCGCGCTCAGCGCAATTGTTGGTCAAGCAGATTCTGCCATCGTCAAGGAAGTGGGCGAAGTCGTCCCAGCGCCTGAGCATGTAATTCATGGGCTTCAGAACCTCGGCAGAGCGCGAGAGGGTTTCGCGCTCGCGGAGCAACCAGGCGTGCATGTCGTCGAGAAGTGGCTTGCTCTTTTCCTGGCGCATGGCGCGCCGCTCGTCGGCGCTACGGCCATTGATGGCGCGCTCGATCTCGAACAACGCATCCAGGCGCCTGACGGCCTCCAGCGCGATCGGAGAGACCGGTTTGCCTTTCTTACCTTCCCGGACATTCTTCTCGATGTCAGCCAGCTCGAAGAAGCCCCGCCGCGCATGAGCCAGGCAAAACGCCGGTGTGATCGGCGTCGCTTTCTTTCGCGGATCGAACAACGGCTCGAAGCCGCTGTAGCAATCCGCCTGCAGGATGCCGGCGAAGGCGGCCAGATGCCTCTGCGGGTGTTCGCCTCGTCGGTCGCTCGAGGCGTAATAGACCGCCGCCGGCGGCGCGGGCCCGGCGAAGGTCCGGTCATCCCGCACATAACTCCAGATCCGCCCGGTCGTGCACTTGCCCTTCGCAAGGATCCGGATGGTGGTGTCATCGCCATGAAGGCGCTCGGCAGCGAGCGCATGACGTTCGATCAAGTGGAAGAGCGGCATGACGGCGAAGGTCCCGTGGCCGACCTGATCCGCCAGAGTCGACAACGACAGGTCGATCCTCTCGGCTTTAAAGCGCGCACTCTGGCGATTGAGCGGGATGTGCATGCCGAACTTGTCGAACAAGATCGTCGCCAGCAATTGCGGGCCGATGAAGCCGCGCGGCGTGGCATGGAACGGCGCCGGCGGCTGGCTGATCC
>NZ_JBBIAM010000277.1:0-1381 GCF_054185185.1 Bradyrhizobium sp. UFLA05-153 | reverse complement strand
CTCTCGCAATCGCGGCAGGTGAACTTCTCGCGCACTGTCTCGATGACCTTGAAGCGACGCGGGATCTCCTCCAGCGTCTCGGTCACATCCTCGCCGATCTTCGCCAGCCGCGATCCGCCGCAGCAGGTGCAGCTCGTCGGAGCGTCAATGACGACGCGCTCGTGTTCGATGTCCTCCGGCCAGGGCTTGCGCACCGATCGCTTGCGCGTGAAGGGGCGGACGTTCTGCGTCTTCGCCGCCGCGGCCTGCGCGGCAAGCTCATCCTCGCTCGCCGTGGTGGCAAGCTCTTCGAGCTCCAATTCCAACTGCTCGATTAGACGCGCCGTGCGCTCGGAGCGCTGCCCGTACAGTTCGCGTTTGAGCTTCTCGATCCGCAGCTCGAGATGTGCGATCAGCGCCTCGTTATCCGACAGCTCCGCCCGCGCACTGGCAGCCATCGCCTCAGCTCGCAGCCGCGCCTCACGCTCGGCCCGCAGAGCTGCCAGGGCACTGACAAGGTCCGATGGAAGGTCGTCCGGCTTCGATATCATGAAGCCATTGAATCAGATCAAGCACCGGATTTAAACCCGTAAAGCGGCTATCCGACCCGCATCGGACGCTGTGTTTCCTGAGGGTTGCGCCAATCGATCCCGGACAACAGATAGCTCAGCTGCGCCGGTGAGATCGTTACCGGTTCACCAGCAACCGATGGCCAGACGAACCTACCTTTCTCGAGTCTCTTGGTAAACAGGCATGCTCCCTGGCCATCGTGCCAAATCACCTTCAAAAGATCGCCGCGCTTACCCCTGAAGCAGAAAAGACCGCCATCCATAGGGTTGTGCTTGAGCACTTCCTGCACACGCAGAGCAAGACTCGGAAAGCCGCACCGCATATCGGTAGGGCCCGTCGCCAGCCACACTCGCACCCCCGTCGGGATCGGGATCACCGTAGCGTCTCCAACCCTCGCATGATCCGTAACAAAACCGCGACATCGACATTGAGGTCCACGATCACGCGTCGGCCATTCGCGGTCACGATCTCCAAAGTGCCAGTCGCCGCCGGCGCGGCAGGCTCTGTCGTCGACTGGATCTCCGGCACAATCTGGACTGGCTCAAATCCATCGACCTGACAGCCGCCAAGCCGTCCTTCGCGATAGGCCTTGCGCCACGAAAACAGAAGCTGCTTCGAAAGCCCATGACGCCGCGCTGTCGCCGACACCAGCCGCGGCTCCGAAAAACTTTCCTCGACAATTCGAAGCTTCTCGGCATCCGACCAGCGTCGACGCCGACCAGTCTCCACAATTTCAAGGCGGCTCACTTGGCGACTATCAGTAAGGATATCCATACCGACAGTCAGCTACAGACCGGACAACCCCACAAGACGGCCGTCCTCGGATGAGTAC
>NZ_JBBIAM010000276.1:0-2685 GCF_054185185.1 Bradyrhizobium sp. UFLA05-153 | reverse complement strand
TATGGAGCGACAAACAGGATGAGAGCGACGCGTCAATCAAGATGAGACGAGGCGGCCGAGTCAGGCGATAATTGACGCTGGTAGCCTGGTTTGGCAAGCTTTGATTGTCGCTGCGCGACAATCAAGGGGCATTACCAGCGTCAATCGTCGTTCTGTCGAGCTCGTTTGGAGTTGAGTGAACAGGTGGCCGACCTGGGCCGCGCCTGCGATCGAGGGCGACTTTTCGACGGTAGCTCTCGACATTCATCTCGAGGATCGTGGCGTGGTGGACCAAACGATCGATGGCTGCCAGCGTCATTGCTTGATCTGGGAAGATACGCCCCCATTCGCCGAATGGCTGATTGGCCGTGATCAGCAGCGAGCGTCGCTCGTAGCGGGAAGCGATCAGCTCGAACAGTACGCTGGTCTCCGCCTGATCCTTGCTCACATATGTGATGTCGTCGAGGATCAGGAGGTCGTAGCGGTCCAGTTTGGCGATCGCGGACTCCAGCGCCAGTTCACGCCGCGCCACCTGCAGCCGCTGCACCAGATCGGTGGTGCGCGCGAAGAGAACGCGCCAGCCGTCCTCGACGAGAGCCAGGCCGATCGCTGAGCCGAGATGAGTCTTCCCGCCGCCAGGTGGACCGAACAGCAGCAGATTGGCGCCGGTCTTCAACCAAACGTCGCCGGCAGCGAGCGCCATCACCTGCGCCTTCGACAGCATCGGCACGCTCTCGAAGTCGAACGTCGTGAGCGTCTTGCCGGCCGGTAGCCGTGCTTCCGCCATGTGTCGCTCGATGCGACGGCGGGCACGATCCGCGGCCTCGTGCTCGGCAAGGGCCGCGAGGAAGCGGGCGGCAGGCCAACCTTCCTTGTCCGACTGCGCGGCGAGCTTCGGCCAGATTGCCTTGACGCCGGGCAGTCGCAGCTCATTGAGCAGTAACTCGACGCGGGCGGCATCGACGGAGGTCGCTATACCGGTCATGCCGCTTCTCCCTGGTTCGAGCGAGCCGACACGATGCCGACAGAGGCCAATTCATCGTAGACATCGAGCCGCGCCAGCTTGACGGCGACACTCGGGATCGATGTCTCCTCAGGTCGGAAGCGATCGCGCAGCGCGGCAAGATCGGGTAACCGTCCGGCCTCGAGATCGGTCGCGATCGCCTCGGCAAGCTCGGCTTCGCAGGCACGCTCGTGGGCCAGCGCCAGAAGCTCGACCGTTACCTTGCAGGCGCGCCGATCGTCACCGTGTTCCCGCAAGGTCTCGAACAAACGTTTGTACGCCGTACGCGGGAAGAGCTGGTCGCGATAGACGAGGCTGGCGAGCGCCATCGGCTTGCGCCGCAGGGCATGGATAACGTGCCGGTAATCAACGACATGGCCGCCCTGGCTCTCCGATACAGGCCGACCGCGCCGCAGCGTCCCGACAGGCGTGACGCCGAGGAAGCATTCGAGCCGGTCGTCGAAGATACGCACGCGCAGGCGATGCCCGATCAGTCTTGAAGGTACGGTGTAGAACACCCTCCGCAGGATGAAGCCGCCTGACGACGTCACCGGGATCACTTTCTCCTCGAAGTCGGTCGTGCGGCCTTTCGGCAGTGGCGCCAGCGCTTCCTTCTCGAGCGCGATCCGCTTGGCGAGGTTGGCGTTGCGCCGGCCGACAATCTCGTCGACAAAAGCCCGGTAGGCATCGAGACAGGCGAAGTCGCGCGTGCCCCGCAGTAGCAGCGCATCCTCCAGCGCTCGTTTGAGATGACCGTGCGCACTCTCGATCGAACCGTTCTCGTGTGCGATGCCCGCATTGTTGCGCGTTGGCGTCATACCGTAGTGGCCCATCAGCGCGGCGTAGCGCTGTGTCAGATCTTCCCGCGCATCGGCTGCCAGATTGCGGAACGCCGCCGACAGGCTGTCGCTGCGATGCTCCCGCGGCACGCCGCCGAGCGCCCACAGGGCGTTCTGCAAGCCCTCGGCCAGGGCAACGAAGCTTTCGCCGCCGAGCACGACATGGGCATGCTCGAAGCCCGAGAACGCGAGCCGGAAGTGATAGAGCCGGTGCTGGAGCGCCTCACTCGCGATGGTAATGCGGAGCGCGCTTGTGTCGGTGAAGTCGGACAGACCGAGACGGCCGGGCTCGTGCTCCTGGCGGAAGATCACGTCCTGTTCGGGACCGTTGAGTGCCCGCCAGGCATTGATGCGCCGCTCCAGCGTGCGTCGGATGTTGGGGGTGAGGTCGGGATGGCGTCGGCGTAGTTCGTCAAGTACGCCGATCATGCGAATGCCCGGCGCAGCCTTCAGGATCGGGATGATTTCGGCGTCCCAATAGGGCGCGAGCGGATCGGGCCGTCGTCGGCCCCTGGGCGCCTTCTTCTGTGATGGCGGGCGCGAGTCGTCTTCTATGCGGTACGCACTCGCCTTCGAGAACCCCGCCTTGGCCGCGGCGGCCTCGGGGGACAGTGTCAGTCGATAGTTCATGTACAGCCTCATCTGGTGGTCGGTTATGTGAAGGCCAGGCAAGGCATCGATTCCCTCTTGTCGAGACGAATCAACAGCTTGCACCAGCAGCACCCGGCCGCCAGACGAGTCCGAAAAGCGCGTCGCCGATGGGGCCGGTCCTCCGGTCGGGCTACGCCCTCCCTTCGGTCCGGCCCCATCGGCGCAGTCTCACCCTGATTGTCGCTGAGTTCTCACCTTGATCGCCGCCGCCCA
>NZ_JBBIAM010000275.1:0-2741 GCF_054185185.1 Bradyrhizobium sp. UFLA05-153 | reverse complement strand
TTGATCACGACGTCCTCCTCGAATGGCCGGTTTCGCTGTCCACTACACCGAGCTTACCGTTTAAGGCGCCTTCATTTTGCGGCCTATGCGTTTTCGGCAGACGAGTAAGATATCAGAGGGAGGGCCGCGTTTAGCGAGGCACTCATGTCTGCTCGGGGTCATTTCGACCGTGTCTGCGGGCTGCGCCTGTCACTTGATGTCCGCTTCGCTCCAAAAGCCACGTACTTACTGCGCGGCAGCGAAATGACGCGAAGGGCCAGAAGCCATGGCAAGCGTCACTCGATCACCTCGTCGGCACGAGAATGACACCGACTCTCACGGTATCGCCGGCGGATGATATTCCAGCGTGTAGGCCAGCGCCCACAGCAGGAACAGCACGATCGGCAAGTGAAACAGCAGTTGCAGGAAGGTGAATCCGACCACGTCGCGCGCGCGCAAGCTCAGCACGCCAAGCAGCGGCAGCATCCAGAACGGATTGATCAGATTGGGCAAGGCTTCCGCCGCATTATAGACCTGGACGGCCCAGCCGAGATGCACCTTGAGATCGTTGGCGGCCTGCATCACGTAGGGCGCCTCAAGTAGCCACTTGCCGCCGCCCGACGGGATGAAAAAGCCAAGGATCGCCGAATAGATGCCGATCACCAGCGGATAGAGATGCTGGGTGGACATTGCGACGAAGGCGTGGGTGATCTGGTCGGAGACGGCGACGCCCGCGCCGTTCTTGGCCTGCGTGAGGATCGCGGCAATCGCGCCGTAGAACGGGAACTGGATCAGCACGCCCGAGGTCGCCGGCACCGACTTAATCACCGCGGCGAGGAAGCGCTTCGGCCGCCAGTGCAGCAGAAGACCCACCATGATGAAGATGAAGTTATAGGTGTTGAGATTGGAGATCGCGATCATCCAGTCCTGACGGGCGAACTCGTTGATCACCCAGCCGGCCGCGAGCAGCACCAGCAGGATGGTGAGGATCGGCGAGTGCTCCAGCCATTCCCCGGGGTGCTTCGCTGGTGCCACCTCGATGGCATCGCCGCGCGAGAGCTCTATTCCCATCGCTTCTGCCGTCACGGCTGAGTTGGGACCGGGCGCCGACCAGATCGCAATGGCGACCGAGATCACGAGAAGTACAGCTGTGATCACCAGCGATTGCCACAGGAAAATGGTCTCGGAGAATGGGATGACACCGGTGATCGACACCAGGCTTTTCGGCAGGCTCGCGGCATTGGCCTGCAACTGCGCCGCCGAGGAGGATAGGCCCATCGCCCAAGTGGCGCCAAGCCCGAGATAGGCGGCCGCGCCCGCAGCGCGATAATCCATCTTCAATTCGCGCCGTGCCGCGAGCGCGACTACCAAGAGTCCTCCGAGGATCAGGCTCAGTCCCCAATTGAGCAGTGAAGCCAGAATACTGACGAAGGCGACAAGGCCGACGGCGCCGACGCCGGTCTTGGGCAAATCGGCCAGCCAGCCGATCAGCCGTTGCGCCGGCGCAGAGGTGGCGACGACATAACCGCCGATGGCAACGAAGGCCATCTGCATGGTGAAGGTAATCAGGCTCCAGAACCCGTTGCCGAACGCCACACTAACGGCAACCGGAGAGGCTCCGTTCAGCAGCGCCGCCGCCGCGACCACCACGACGGCGATGGCGACAAAGATGAAGGCGTCGGGAAACCACTTTTCCGCCCACGCGGTAAAGCCGATCGCAATGCGCACCAGTGCGCCTTCCCGCTGCGTTGCAGAAGCGGAAGACGCAACCGTATTCGTCGTTGCCATGATAATCCCCCCAAGGCCCGTTACTCGAAAGGTTAGCATCAAGCCTAACGGCCGACGAACGACATGGACACGGATGATTGTGGAAGGGCGCTTGATCTAGATCAAACTGACGGAGGTACTTCTTTGCGTGCTTTTGAGGCAAGCCATGGTGCCAAGCGTTGGGCGGCTTCAACTATCTCGGCCCGAGGGGTGACCGAGAGCGAGGCCCATGTCGGTTCTGGGTCTTGGCCGTGTAAAAACAGTTTTATAGGGCCGTCAGTCTTGAAGCCAAAACTGGGCCGGCCTCAGGCCGCGATCGCGGCGATCAGCGGCCTGATCCCGAGGATATTCATTGCTCGGGTCAGATTATAGGCCAGAACCGAGAGGGCCATCTCGGCGGCTACCTTTGGAAGGGTTTTGGTCAGGAAGTGCGTCGCTCCCATGCGTGCCTTCATCGTGCCGAACGGATGCTCGACGGTCTCGCGACGAAGGCGCATAGCGAGTGGGTTCGCATCGAGCCGCTGCTGCACGGCGTCGAGCAGATCCTCGTGCTCCCATCGCGTGATCCGTCGCTCTGCCCCGGGCGTGCACTGGGGTTTGATCGGACAATTCTTACAGGCGTTAGTGCAGTAGCGCCGCAGCATCTTGTCGGCTTCTTCGTTTGTATAGCGATACGGCAATCGCTCTCCGGCCGGACAACGATAGGCGTCTTCCTCAGGCAAATAGACAAAGTCCTGCTTACCGAAGCGTCCGTCCGACTTGGCGCCCGAAGTCATCGGCTTGGGCAGAGTTACCGTGATGCCGGCCTCGTGGCAGGCGAGGATCTCCGGGCTGCTGAAGTAGCCGCGATCGGCAACGGCATCGAGCGTCTCGGTCTTCAGAACAGCCTTCGCCTGCCTGGCCATATTGGCAAGTTGCGCCCGATCTGAGCCGCTGTTCGTCACCTCATGCGCGATGATCAGGTGATGGTCGGTATCGACGGCGACTTGGACATT
>NZ_JBBIAM010000274.1:0-2742 GCF_054185185.1 Bradyrhizobium sp. UFLA05-153 | reverse complement strand
GCTAGTACGAGGCAGTCCTCCGGTCGAATTTCCATCCGGACGCTTTCGCCGTCGCGTGCGAAGCACTGGCCGTTGTTTTGCACGACGGCGTGGATTCTGCGGCCATTGACGCGGACCCAGTGGTGAATGGTCGCGCCGAGATACTCGGTGTTCTCGATCACACCATCGAGCGCGTTCACGCCTGCGGCGGCGGTGGTGCCTATGGTCCGCACGGCGATGCGCTCGGGCCGGATGCCGAGTTCCACGGCCCCGCTGCCGGGAGCCTTGCCTGTGATTGCGATGGACAAACCGTCCTCGGTTATGAAACGGCTGCCGTCGAGCCGACCCTTGAACCAATTCGACTGTCCTATGAAATCGGCAACGAATTTGTTGGCGGGCCTGCTATAGATCTCCTCGGCCGAACCCCGCTGCATGACCCGGCCCTTGTTCATGACGATGATGTCGTCGGCGAGGCTCATGGCCTCCGACTGGTCATGCGTCACGATGATGGTGGTGATGCCCGCCGACGTGAGGATCTGCTTCAGCTCCACCCGCAGTGACTCTCGCAGTTTAGCGTCGAGATTGGAGAGCGGCTCGTCCAAAAGCAGCAGCGAGGGTTGGGTCACAAGCGCGCGGGCCAGCGCCACCCGTTGCTGCTGGCCGCCGCTCAGTTGGTGTGGGCTGCGCGTCTCATAGCCGGGCATCTTAACGAGATCGAGGGCGGTGCGGATTCGCGCCGAGAACTCCGAGGCAGGGACGCCCCGCTCGCGCAGGCCGAAGGCGATGTTTGCCTCCACGCTCATGTGAGGGAAAAGCGCGTAGTCCTGGAAGACCAGTCCAACATTGCGCTCGTAGGGACGCTTTCTGTGAACACTCTCGCCGCGGATGCGGATGTCTCCGCCGTCCGGCACTTCAAAACCCGCGACGAGACGCAGGGTCGTGGTCTTGCCGCAGCCGCTCGGCCCGAGAAGGGAGAGGATGGATCCCTCCTTGACCTGAAAGGAAATGTTGTCCACAGCCAACTCTTGGCCATAGCGCTTCGAGATGGTGCTCAGCTCCAATACGGTCATGGGATCCTACTTGTGATAAACGCCTTGTCCGATCACTTTGTCCAGGCCGACGATGCGATCTAGGATCCAGATCAGCGCGATGGTCAGGCCGATGAGGCAAACGGCTGCCGCGGCGATGCGAAGGTCGAACTGCGAGCGCATCATGTTGGTCATAGCCACGGGCAGCGTGTAGTAGTTCGGCCCCGTGAGGAATAGGCTAACCGAAACATCATCCATTGAGTAAGCGAAAGCGAACACGGCGCCTGCGGCGATGCCAGTCTTTGACAGGGGCACGGTCACCTTCCAAAACGCGCGCCGCTCCGTCGCGCCCAGGCTTAGAGCGGCCTCCGTGAATGATTTACGGATCCCCACCAAGCTCGCAAGAGTCGTTCGGATTACATAGGGTACCGTGATGATTAGATGCCCGCCTACGAGCGGGACCAGCCCATCGAAAACGCCGATCATGGAAAAGAAGAGCAGAAGCGAGAAGCCGATGATGACATGGGGAACGACAAGGGGCGACAGAAAGAAGGCGGAGAGAGGTTCCTTTCCGGGAAAATCGTAGCGGTCAAGCGTGAACGCCGTTGCGACGCCAACCAAGATCGACAGCGTGGTCGCCGCCAGCGCCAGGATCAGGCTGAGCTGCAGGCCTTTGAGGTAATAGGCGTCCGAGAAGAAACCCTCATACCATTGCAGCGATAGGCCGGGCGGCGGAAACCGCCCGAGGAACTCCCGCGAATCGAAGGACATAACCGTAGTCATGAGTAGCGGGGCAATCAGGAACACTATGGTGGCGATGGACAGACACACCACCATGAAGCCAAGCACATTGTCACCAAGGCGCTTCATCGGACAGCATCCCAGCGGCTGCGGGCCAGCCGAGAGACCGCGTAGATCACCAGCAGCGAGATGGCCAGCATGATGATCGCGACCGCCGAACCGCTGGGGAAATTGGCCAGCTCGCTGAACCGATTGTAGATCAGATTAGAGACGAACATGATTTTGCCGCGACCTAGCACCATGGGAACGACGAAAGCGCTGATCGACAGCGTGAAGCAGATAAGGAATGCAGAGAGGAGACCTTGCGCGCTGAGTGGCAGCGTGACCACGAGGTGGGACTTCCAGCGGGCTGCGCCCAGCGCCTGGGCCGCCTCGATGAGCCGCGGGTTCACGTTCTGGATTGTGCCGATGAGCACCAGGGCGGACATGGGTACCGCGTAGTGGAGCAACCCGAGCATGATCATGAATTCAATGTAGACGCGGCTCCCGCTCTGCTCGCCGAACAGCGCCGCAATCTGACGCGCGAATCCGGCCGGACCGAACACCAGCTCGATGGCGTACACGCGCACCAGCACGCTCAAGAACATGAGCGTGATGAGGAATCCAATGATCGTCCTTCGAAGCCAGTCCGAACGCCGGCGGGCGACAAAATGGGCAATCGGGAATGCCACCAGTACTCCCAGCACGGAGGCGATGAAGCCGATCCGGAACGTGTCCCAGAAATAGGACAGGTATGCGGTGTGCAGAAGGTCCGTATAGTTGGCCAGCGTGAACGGCGCATTCGCATCGGACCCAATGCGCCCCGGGATGAACTCGCGAAAACTATCCTCAAAAACCAGTAGCAGCGGATACAGCAACAACGTGCCGTACACCGCGATCACCAAGCCGATCACAAGCGCGGCTCCGCGCGTAAGCTTCATGCGGTTCCTCGCGA
>NZ_JBBIAM010000273.1:0-2860 GCF_054185185.1 Bradyrhizobium sp. UFLA05-153 | reverse complement strand
GACACGAAATCGGTATCAGAGAACTGTCGGTTCTACAGAACAGGTCGTTGATTTCGACCAATCGCGAATGACGCTAGAAACTGGATTCGCGCTGACACCCGCCAGAGATCTCTAAACTGGATCCGATGGCAGCAATTAGAAATAGAGCCATCACCACCGTCACCTCTTAATGGCGATTTTTGGCGCCACGCTTTCACAATCACTATAGGCGTAATTTTCTGGCCGCCACGTGAACCAGTTCACATCAGCATCGATCAGAGGTGAATGACACTAGCACGTCAATGGTGCAACTTCTTGGACTCATGCGCACGGCCTAAGAGTATGTCAGTGCACGAACTGCAAATCACAGATACTGACCGTAATTTGTCGCAGCATCTAATCCCGACGTCTTATCAAGGCTGGAGGTCCCCATGTCTACGGACGCAGCCGAATTCGCATCGCATCGATTCTCGACGCGCGAGCTTCCGGAGCGGATGAGAGTCCCACTATGGCGAGAGAACTTTGGGCGAGGCATAGTCCACGTCGATATCGAGCCCCTATCGGATGTTCCGTTTCAGGCTGACGCAACGCTGCAAGCCGTCCGGGGGTTGCGCAGGCTCGCACTGAAAGGCTCTTCCATGCGATTCAAGCGCCTGCGAGCGAGCATTACTGATGGTGACGACTCGATCGGAGTCATCGTCTGCTCTCCCGGCAGAAGTCTGCTGTCGCAGCGCTGCCAGCAAGTTGAGCTTCGCGCCGGCGACGCAATCGCAATTCTGCATTCGGAGCCCGCCACCGTCACCTATGTCGACGGATTACTATTCGGTCTGGCCGTGCCCCGCGACGCGCTTGCGCAGCGGGTGGCGAATGTCGAAAGCCGCGCCATGCGGCCGATTTCTCACCGAACTGAAGCGCTCCGACTGCTCATGACTTATCTAAAGTCGGCATTTAAGGATGGAGCACTGGCCGCACCCAGTCTGCGTGATGCGGTCCTGGCTCACATCCATGACCTCGTGGCGCTCGCGATCGGCGAGCGCACTCCCTTAGGCGAGAGCAGTGTGAGCGCGGTCGGGGCTGCGCGCTACAGCGCCGCCCTCGATTACATCGCGGCACACTTTCAGCAGCCAGAGCTTAGCGTCGAGACGGTAGCCCACTGCCAAGGCATCTCACCTCGCTATCTACAGCGCTTGATCGCGTCATCAGGATCATCGTTCACCGGGCACGTGAATGAGTTACGTCTCCAACGGGCGTTCGAGCTGCTAACTGAGTCTCACGCAAGCACACAGCGAATTTCCGACATCGCGTTAGAAGTCGGCTTCTCGGATGTTTCGCATTTCAATCGATTGTTCCGGGCTCGCTTTGGCGATTCGCCACGTGGCGTGCGTTGCTCTCGCGGGGAGGGATTAACGCCGTTTTCAAGCGTGCCGACATGCACGCCACGGTAATGGATCAGCCAAGACGTAATTGCTGCTGTGCATAAGTCTCAGCGAAGCGGCGGCAGCCCTCATTGAAGTCCGCTCCGTGGGGCATTGCGGACTTGACTTGCTCGGATTGAGTTCTTCGCATTTTGACCCACAACTGCCGTAGACGGTTGCGGATGTCCGCTTCGCCCCGGAACGCGATCTCGTCGGCGTCCTTCTGGCCGTAGCTTCGACCGTCAACTATCCCACAGCTGGAAGCAAAATTTTGTTCGCGCCGGCGGCCTATGGAACGGGTCCATGCTCTACAAAATTTGCGAGAACGCACTCCAGCGCTTCGGAGCGGAATATCGGCGCTAAAGTCGGCCCTCTTGATGCATGTCAACGCCTTTGGGCTTTTCGACCTGAACATCACACCGATGAGATGGAATCAGCGATACGTGTTCGAGAGCTATCTCAGGTCCTCCCTTTGGGTGGTTCCATTTTTTGCGATTCCACTTGCCCTCATCGCAGTGAGGATGCTGCATCGACTGGACATTTGGCTCGGTTGGAGCCTTCTGGGCCTCGATACGGCTGGAGCGAAAACTCTGCTTGAGGCTTTCGTCTCCGCGACGTTGGCATTCGTCGTCTTCACGTTTGGCTCGCTGCTGGTAGCGATTCAGGTCGCCAGCGCGCAATTGACGCCTCGGATCATCGCCACGATATTGCTGCGGAACGACGTCGTCAAATACACTGTCGCATTATTAATATTTACGCTGATGTTTGCGCTAGCGGCGCAAAATAGACTGGATGAAGGGCCCTACCAGCTACTGGTATTGACGGCCACGCTGCTTGGCATAATTTCGTTCGCGGCCTTCTTTTATTTGATCGATTACGCCTCACGACTATTGCGGCCCATCAGCGTTCTGTCGAGTGTCGGCAACAATGGAATCACGGTCATTGAAAACGTGTATCCTAGGCTGAGCTCGGATCCGGTCACCGAGAATGGATTTCTCAAACCTGCCACTCCCGATCGCATCATCAGACATCGGGGGCCCTCGGGCATTGTTCTCGCAGTCAATATCGGAAGGCTACTGGCTTTGGCCGAAAATTCGGATTGCGTCATCGAATTCGCACCTCAGGTCGGCGATTTTGTCGCAACGGGCGATCCCCTGTTTGATCTTTTCGGCGGCGTTCGTTCGATCGATGAGGAACCCTTGCTCACCTCAGTGGCGTTCGGCTCCGAACGCACCATGGACCAGGACCCTACCTTCGCGTTTCGCATCGTCGTCGATATCGCGCTGAGGGCATTGTCACCGGCGATCAATGATCCGACCACAGCGGTGCTCGCAATCGATCAGCTGCACCGCATGCTGCGCACAGTTGGTGAGCGCGATCTGCGCACCGACTGCGCGTTCCAGCCGATCGTGATCACCGATTCCAGGCCATCGTGATCACCCATTCCAGAGCATCGTGATCACCAT
>NZ_JBBIAM010000272.1:0-2902 GCF_054185185.1 Bradyrhizobium sp. UFLA05-153 | reverse complement strand
GATCCGGAAAAGTGGAGACCGGTTTTCCGGCAAGATCACGCGCAACTAAGGACTACAGGAGAATAAGATGGCCTGGACCCGTGAACAGATGGCCGCGCGCGCCGCGAAGGAATTGCGTGACGGCTACTACGTCAACCTCGGCATCGGCATCCCGACGCTGGTGTCGAACTACATCCCCGACGGCATGGACGTCAGCCTGCAGAGCGAGAATGGCATGCTCGGCATGGGACCTTTCCCGTATGAGGGCGAGGAAGACGCCGACCTCATCAACGCCGGCAAGCAGACCGTGAGCGAGCTGCCGTCGACCAGCTATTTCTCGAGCGCGGATTCCTTCGGCATGATCCGCGGCGGCCACATGGACCTGTCGATCCTCGGCGCCATGCAGGTGGCCCAGAACGGCGACCTCGCCAACTGGATGATCCCCGGCAAGATGGTCAAGGGCATGGGCGGCGCAATGGACCTCGTCGCCGGCGTCAAGCGTGTCGTGGTGGTGATGGAGCATTCCGCCAAGGACGGCGCGAAGCTCCTGAAGAGCTGCACCCTGCCGCTGACCGGCGAGCGCGTCGTCGACATGGTCGTCACTGATCTCGCTGTCTTCACCATCGACAAGCACGGCGACGGCGGCATGGCCCTGATCGAGCTCGCAGACGGCGTCACGCTCGACGAGGTCAAGTCCAAGACCGAAGCCGAGTTTCGTGTCGCGCTGAAGAACACGTAAGCTGCGAATTTGATCGTTGCCGATGTGGCCGGGCTCGTCCCGCTCATTTTCGTTTGCGGGGTAGTTCCCTCGACGGCGCGTTGTTGACGCCGCGCGCCTTCCGCATTTGACGCTGTCATGCCCCGCGAAGGCGGGGCATCCAGTACGCCGCGGCCTATCGATTCTAGCATGACCGTCTCGGAGTACTGGATCGCCCGATCAAGTCGGGCGATGACACCGAGGGTGGGGCACGCATGCGCTTGCAACAACGGAGTGCCGCTACGACCTCACGGCCCAAACCCTGCCCCACCGCGCCGACACGCTCGCCACCCACGACGTCTCCTCGCGAACCAGGCGGAAGCCGAGATTGGCGGGCGGGACGCCTTGGGCGCAGCCGCCGGCGCGGGCGTCGCGGATGAAGTCGGTGACGTAGGCACGGTGGGCGCCCTCGGCGACGCGTACGCCGCAATTGATGGTCTGACGGCCCGCATTGCCGTTCTCGTCCACCCGGTCGCGCACGAAGCAGGTCGAGGTCCATTCCCAGACATTGCCGGCGAAATCCAAGATCCCATGCTCGTTCGGGCCGAACTTGCCGAACGGATAGGTTGCGGCGTCCGACCGGTCGCGTTCGGATTCGCGCTCGTAGCGGCTGATCCATCGTTTTGAGGGATCGGCGGCGTCGACCGGGGAGCTGTCATCCCTGAACTTGCTGCCGGCAGCGAATGCCCATTCCTCATCGCTCGGCAGGCGCCAGCTCTTGCCGGTCTTGCGCGACAGCCAGCCGGCATAGGCCTGCGCATCGTGCCAGCTCACCTGCACCGCGGGGCGATCGGGTGCGACCACGACGTCGCGGTCGAGCGCGCGGCACGCGCCGTCGTGCACGCAGAGCTGATAATCGGCGGAGGACACCTGCTGCTGCATGATCGCAAGCGGCTTTGCAAAGCGTAACTTGCGCAGCGGCGCTTCCGCCTGTTGGCCCGCACGGGTGAAATCGCCTGCGGCACGATAGGCGAAACTGCCGGCGGCGATCTCGACGATCGCCGGCTCGCTTGCCGCGCCGCGCGTTGTGACATCGGTCATCAAAGGCGCAACGGCAAGCGGCGTTGCAAATCCGGCGACGCAGGCGAGCGCCAGCTTGAGCTTGAATGCGATCAGCATGGGAGTCCCCCGAAAGAAGAAGGGGCCGGTTCATCACCGGCCCCTCGTACGCGCTAGTTGGTCGGGGCCGAAATGTCCGCAGGCGCCTTCACCTGGGTCATCAGATCGTCGTTCCACTTGCCTTCGATCTTGAAGTGCGCGGTGGCACCGAGGTCGGCGGCCTCGATCAAATTATGCGTGACATAGGCGTAGATGCCGGGCTGCAGGAACTTGTACAGCGCTGCGCCCGCCGAGCCGCCACGGATGAACCAGGTCTCGAGCCCGGTCTCCGGCGCGTTACTGAACTTGCCGGTTTCCCAGACATAATCGCCGTGGCCGCCGATCAGATGCGGGCGACTGTCGCGATTGGCCTGCGAGTGCACGATCAGCACGTTCTCGCCGACATTGGCGGTCAGGGCGTTCTTGCCGGTGAGTGCGCCGACCTTGCCGTTGAATACGACGTGGGAGGGAACGAGCTTCTTCATTACCTCCTCGGTGTCGGTGTAGGCCTCGCCCGGCGAGTCATAGGACTTGAAGTTGCCCTTCTCGTCGCGCGGCACATACATGTCCTGCTCGCCGATGTAGTAGACCTTGTCGTATTTCAGCGCGTGGCCCTTGCCGTCGTTCAGCCCGTCACGCGGCAGCACCATCACGGCGCCGTTCATGCCGGAGACGACGTGCCAGGGGATCATCGCGCCGCCCGGCGCGCAGTGATAGACGAACACGCCGGTCTTGGTGGCCTTCCAGCGCAGCACGACCTGCTCGCCGGGATTGATCAGCGTGAGGGCGCCGCCGCCGAGCGCACCGGTCGCGGAGTGGAAGTCGATGTTGTGCGGCATGGTGTTGGTGGCGGGGTTGACCAGCGTCACTTCGACATAGTCGCCTTCATGCACCACCATCAGCGGGCCCGGCATCGAGCCGTTGAAGGTCATCGCCTGGAAGGTGGTGCCCTTCTCGTCGATGACGACCTTCTTCTCCTGGATCGTGAGCGTGAACTCCATGATCTTGGGCGCCTGCTTGGTGGCCTGCTCGTGCGCATGCACGAAGGGCGGTGCGACCAGCTCGACC
>NZ_JBBIAM010000271.1:0-2965 GCF_054185185.1 Bradyrhizobium sp. UFLA05-153 | reverse complement strand
GGGCGTGCTGGTCTTATCGAAGTTCGCAGGCGCGGCAGAAGACCTCAACGAAGATGAGGCGCTGCACGTGGATCCAACCTCTCCTGAGAACATCGCGGCCGCGATTTCAACAGCAGCCGAGATGCCACGCGAGGAGCGCATCGAACGCTGGCGAGCGATGAGGGACAAACTCGAGGCGTATACGATCCACGGCTGGTCGAAGGACTTTCTTCGCGAGCTCGGCCACAGTCGGGTGAGAGTGCCAGCTGATCAGTTTCGATATCTCGGGTTCGGTTGGATCAACGATGCCCAAATGCCCATCTACGCGACGGCTGAGGAGTTGAATGTCGCGGTGAATCATGTGCAGGATATGCGTTGGGTCTTGTCTTCGAGAATGCGCGCAGACCAGAGGGGAGGCGGGCCCATCTGATCAACCAAGGTCCGGTTCATTAAGGCGCGATTAGATTTTGCTGAATCATCATCGCGCCTTAGGTTTATTTGATCGTGATCTCCGCGCAAACGCGTTCCGCATTTTGCCACGAAGCAAACCCGCTTCACGTTTTCCGGATCATGCTCGAGGACAATCCACATTCAGGATTCTCTGCATTGAGTCCGGAATCAAAGGGTTCCGGATTATTGTTTCGGGGCTGCGTGGATGGGTGTGAAACGCTATGAACTATCACATCGCGCCGTTGCCGCCTGACAAGGTAGGCGATCCCGACCGCAGCGGCGCCGACAAGCCGCTGTCTGTGCGTGCTCTCCGGGCGCCACATCAGGTGTGAAGCCCCACCGCCTGACCTTGCTGGACCTGCGGATCTTGCAGATCAGCCGGGCAGAGTAGAACTAAACCAGGATAGAACTAAACAATGCATGCCCAGCTTCGTGTTGTCTGGGCAGGCGTCAACTTCTTACAAATCAGGCGGCCGATGCTATTGGTTGGGCGAATTCGCAGGTTCGGCAAAGCAGAAAGCCGTCCATTCCGTGCATACGATCGACAACTTCGCAGAAAGTCGGTCCTTTGAAGAGATCTTGATATTCATCGCGAAGAAGATTGCCCAAGATGTGGCGTCGTTCAAAATCCATGCAGCAGAGCGTAACGTCGCCGTTTGGGAGAAGAAGATTACGATGTTCTCGTTCGTCGGCACATGTCAGTGCTCCGACGATCGGCTGTCGTGCCTCATCGATCTTTGGATCGACACTTCCACCCCTGCTGCTCAGCGGACGCGAGCGAACCAGCGCTTCCTCGGGGATTATCTCGACAAGCTCGGGGTGGACTTCACCCATGACGACGAAAAGCATGGATGAAATGTCTGCGTCGACCAATTGACGTATCAAATCGACAAATTTGCGCCTGACGAGGCGGCTGTTCATGTGCGCGCCGTCATCGAAGACGTGCACCAGGAAAATCCGGAATTGCAGCGCCTGCAAGCGTCGTAGATTCCGCTCGTTCATTCCTACGAGTGTCGTGGAAATCCGAATGCCATGGCCAGCTTCGTAAGCATGCTCAACCATTTCGGTGCAAGCCGGATTGAGCCAGGGCTCCGAGTACCCGGAAAAACTGATATCGACAGCTGCTGGTACGTGCGCCAGGCATCTCTTGAAATCTTCGAGACGAAGATGCTTTGCATGAGACACGGCTCTTTGCCGTTCGGCGAACTTGGCCTGCGGACAATAAGAGCATCCCACGACGCAGCCCGTGGTCGTCGTTATCTCCAAAACCCGGCCGCTAGGAGGAATTGCAGCGCGCAGGTCCTGTAAATTCGTCGGGTATGAATCAACCATTTGCGGTGTGTTCTCCCAAATGTTCGGAACATCGAGCGTCCCGACGCAGCCGGCTTGCGTCCTTCATGAGGGCTTGCTCATGCGTGTTCTCGGACGATGGGCGATAAAGGCGACACAGCTGGGGCCAAAACGCAGCTGGATCGAGGTTATTCCACGTTCTAGGGCTCCTCTCCACTGCATCCAGTTGAAATGCCGGTAAGGAGGTGCGGATGTGCGGGAGTTAAGCGCGCCAAGCCCGGGACCTCATCATCGTCGGTGTTTCGGTAAGTTCGGTAACCGCCGGCGCAAGATCCATTCCGAAGGCCGCCGGTATTGGTCATTGTGCTCTCGCCTCTTGCGATAGACGTTGAGCCTTGGCAGCTGCGCAGCAATGGGCAGTCAAATACGATCCCGAGGATTGTCACAACCGGCGTCGGGCCGGTTCATACGATCGAGATCGTACAATATGACGCCACGTACGATTCAAGCTCTCTCGAAAAGGCGCGGAATGGAAAGAGCGCTCGATCCATTAAACCTGACTGCTTCGCCGTGGGAATGGCGCTCGATAGCCATGAAAGGACCCTGAAGTGCCTGATCCGTCATCTGGACTGAAGCTCAAACCGGTGGTGCAGAACGAGACGACCCTTGAGGTGTAAGATTTCATGCAAAAACTTATCAGCGCGGCGCAATTGCGAGAGCTCGCCCGCGTCAACAGGCGCTTCGTCGATCTTCCGGCTCCAGCTAAGTTGCTCGCCGACGAAACGGCGGATGATGCGCTTCGAATCGGCACGACAAGCTGAAAAGCGACCCATACAACGCTCGCTAGGCAAGCCTTGATTCTGTCGGAAATTTTTCGAAGTAAGAAAGTCGAGGCGCCTGCACTTTGAAGCACAGTTCGCCCGCAAGTTACATTTTCTGAAAGCATCCAATTGCGCCACGCGCTTGTCGCGGGCCGTTGGTCATTGTTAGTAGAGATGAGCAGAGGCTGGCCGGCCGTACCAACGGTCTTGGTCAGCTAGGTGGCCTGGATGCCGATGCAGAGTTGATGTTTGTTCGTCGTTGGCGGCTAGCTATCACGGCTTTCTGCGCAATGGCGAATTCACCTCGGACGGCAAGTCGTTTCCGGTCGCGAATAGTGGCCCCGATTACGGGCGTGCGCGATGAGCAGGCTTCCAGTCCGCGTTAAGCCGCGGCGCCAGAAAGTCTGCTATGTCGGGGTGCCGGC
>NZ_JBBIAM010000270.1:0-2971 GCF_054185185.1 Bradyrhizobium sp. UFLA05-153 | reverse complement strand
GATGCTCGAATCGGGCTTGTCCGGATCTGCGCGGGGGGTGTCCAGCAATGGGCATCCCTACCGCGAACCAAGACCCGCACCGGGCATCTTGTGGCCGACTTCGAGGGCGTTCGAATTTCGTCACTGCTGGCGCAATCGAAAGAGGTCGCCTTAGTCGGCGGCCTCTGTTCAATGCGCTTTGGTCGATCCCATCCCCTACCTAAAGTTCATCAGTCCAGCCGAACTAGGTTACCTGCAATGTAACAGATACGAACAAGAGTTTTGGTCTCTGAGCCTTCCGACCACGAGAGGTGTTCGGGCTCCGGTGTTGTGGTGGCGACTGTGCCGTATTTCTGGTCGTTCGAAAGCTGAAACACGCGATGATAAGAAGCATCAATCGAGACTTGACGGCCAGCAACAGGCCCGTAATTGGTCGTAGCCTTGTAAGTCCCGGGCGTTGGGTTCGTTGTAAAGGAGTTATTTACGAGAGGAGTGTGGGTGAAGGAGTACGAGAAAGTGCCAGCACTCACTGCGGCTTTGGCGGGCGGCGGTGGAGGCATGTTCCCCCATGTTCCAGATGTAGTGCCCGTTCCGTCGCCATTGAAAGTCAAGCGAGCCTGGAAGTAGCCCGAGTACCAAGCGCTATCGGTGCCATTCGCAATCGTCGGATTTCCCTTGCTGTCGTTCGCAAATCCAGACGGGGCAGATAGACATGTCGAAGTGCCAGCGACGGCATAGGTGCCTTTCAGATTGTCGCCAGCAAAAGCCGCTCCTGTCGAAACCGCCATATTGGCGAAGATCAATACCATTGCGATTTTGTAACCGTGTCTCATGGCATTACCTCCTGTTGTGCGATTTCAATTCAAGACGATGGCCCCTCAATTCGAGCAAGCGTTGCCGGACAAGCCCTCCATCGCCGTGCTGCCGTTCGAGAACATGAGCGGCGATCCCGAGCAGGAGTATTTTGCAGATGGGATGGTCGAGGAAATCATCACCGCGCTGTCGCGGTTCGGATGGTTGTTCGTAATCGCACGCAATTCGAGCTTCACCTTCAAGGGCCAAGCCGTCGATATAAAGGAGGTCGGACGCAGGCTCGGCGTGCGCTATGTTCTTGAGGGGGCTGTGCGCAAGGCATCGGGCAAAGTTCGTATCACAGGGCAGTTGATTGATGCGGTGACGGGCGCACACATTTGGGCGGATAGGTTCGAGCGCGACTTGACTGACGTTTTCGCTCTCCAAGATGAAGTGACGGTCGCCGTTGTCTCAGCCATTCGGCCAAAGTTGCTTCAAACGGAAATTGCAACGGCGATGCGGCGGCGGTCGGAGAACCTTACCGCCTATGATTTTTATCTCCGGGCCTTGCCGCAGCTTTACCTAACCACCCCCGAAGGTTTGGCCGAGGCGATCAGGCTGGCTCATCGCGCTTTGGAGCTGGACCCTGGGTTGGGCTTGGTCGCGGCTCTGGCAGGTCTCTGTCACATGCAAAGGGTCCTTTTTGGCTATGCTGCCGATCCTAAATTCGAGCGCAAGGAAGCAGTCCGGCTCTTTCGTTTGGCTTTAAGCGTCGACGATGATGATCCGGAAACGTTGGCATGGGCTTGCTTAACCTCGGCGTTCATGGTCGGCGATAGCGAAACCGAGATCGAAATGGCGGACCGGGCGGTCGCGCTCAACCCAAATTCATTTCAGGGATGGAGCAGTAGAGGCCATGTCTATAGAATTACGGGGCGGCCGGAGGAAGCGGTCCGGAGCTTTGAACGTGGCATTCGCATGAGCCCGGTAGACCCGCGGCTACGTCATACGTTTGCTGGGATGGGGCTGGCCTTGATTGAGCTTGGTCGCTTTGACGAGGCCATCGCGGCAGGGAAGAAAGCCCAACGTCAGAGCCCCTTTCTTGGGCCAGCTTACCGCTGTCTTGCGTCCGCTTTCGCCCATCTCGGACGTGACGTTGAGGCGCGTGAGGCGGCGTCGCGTCTGCATGAACCCGATGTCCCGCCTCGTTTTCTGTGGTGAACACCTCGGCTCCGTAACGTTCACTGCTGTAGACGAGGGGCGCGAACCAGCGGCGTGACCGCCGCGGTATTAGCGCACGCGGCCCCTGTGAACTTGGGCGGCGGCCGCCCCCTTTAAGGCAGCGGTTTGAAGGCGAGCTTTCCAGAACCGTGGTTTGACATTGAAGGCGGGAGCGCAAGGTTCCGGCGTCACCACCGTGGACCGGACCCATGTCATTTCGATGAAGCAAATGGAGCAAATCGGAAGGGCAAGCTGCTCCAACGCCGAATTTAATCTGTCCACTATGGGTCCGAGCGCTCTCCTAACCGCGAGGGTCGTAAACGTCTTACTCGTTCCTCTATGGCCATCAGGCGGAGAGATTGTGATTTTGACGATCAGAGCCCAAGTGACGCGGATCACAGCTTCTTACCAAGGGCTGGCGTAAAATCTGGCGTGCTCAACCCGCAACTACGCGAGCCCGACATGAAGCCTGAGCGGATCAAATGGAAACGGACGAAGGGCAGGCAACAGTTGTTGCTCGATAAAATCTATGATGCTGTTACAGAAGAATTTACCCGCGACGCGATGGCATCGCTTGCCACCGTACTCGCGCATCTCTGTATCGTCACTAATGTCCCAAAGCCGGAGGCTCTTAAGGCTTTCGGGAGTGTCTATGACGAAGCTCGCGACGCGGTTTCGGGCAGCTGTGTCAATACCTCTCTATTGAACTAGACGGGCTCGGAATGCACGCCGTGGCGCGCTTCGTCGGTGATCAGGATCACCGGCCGCACCCCCCTGCCGCTACCGGCCTCGCCACGAGACCCGCCTGTCATGTCCTGAAAGTTGCGGAGCGCACGCGCCGCTTGGGTGCCGATGTTAGACGATCATTCGAGCATCAGCGCCAGAGTCACTCGGCTGAGGTCGGGTTATTCGCGCGCGGTCTTATCGACCATGGTCAACAAGACGTGCGGATGCGCGACGAAACAAAATCTGCCGGGAT